>CAYTLX010000248.1:0-4119 GCA_964438645.1 uncultured Saprospiraceae bacterium
ATACCGTGTCTGAAATGGGTAGTTACAAATTGGTTGTCTCGGCTCCAAATGGTTGTTCTACTACCAAGAATATAGCTTCCCCAATTGATACAATAACACCAGGTGCTTCTGCTTCTCCAATCACCTTAACTTGTCAAAATCCGAATGGTACATTGGTGGGGGCGACTAATTCAGCTAATGCGGTGAGTTATGCTTGGACGGGCCCTAATAGCTATATGAATACCAACCAATCGGCTACAGGGATAGTTGATGATGGTACATATACCTTGATGGTTACGGACAATGTAAATGGTTGTACTACTTCAACTTCTGTGGAAGTAATCTCTAACCAAGCCAATCCGAATGCTTTCGCAAATGACGCTGTAATAGACTGTAATACCCCTAGTTTGCAGATAAATGCAGGTAGCTCGACTAGTGGAGTGACATTTAGTTGGACTGGGCCGAATAGCTTTACTTCAACGGATACCATGCCTTTGGTGACAACGGGCGGGCAATATACGCTGATAGTATCTGACCCTGCAACTGGTTGCTCATCTACTGCGGTTGCCCAAATAAATGAAGACAAAACACCGCCAAATGTGTCCATTGATGCAATGCCATTGTTGATTACCTGCGCAGTACCAAATGTGACGATTATAGGCAATTCCTCCACCACAGGAGTAAGTTTTGATTGGACAGGACCCAATGGTTTTACTTCTAATAACCCTAGTCCTTCGGTTACCGACCCAGGGCTTTACACCTTGACGGTTACAGGGAATAATGGGTGTACCGCTACTGCCGATAAAAATGTGGATAAGGATAGTGATTTTCCAGTCTTAGTTACACAAGTAAATGGTACATTGACTTGTGCCGTAAACTCTGTGGATATCGAAGTCTCTGAAACTACAGGAAAAACGATGACTTATGTTTGGACTGGGCCTAGTAGTTTTTCAAGTACCGATCCAAAGCCTTCCGTGCCTTTACCAGGTACTTATACCGTTGAAGGAACGGCAGCTAACGGATGCAAAGTAACCAGTCAGGCTATTGTTGATATAAATGATACTAAGCCAAACGCAGTTGCTGGAGGGGGATTTGAGATTGATTGTACGATTTTGGATGGTACATTGAATGCAGATGGCTCTGCTACAGGAAGTAATATTACCTACCAATGGAGTACGGCTCAAGGGCATATTGTGAGCGGTGGAGATACGTCAAATCCTTTGGTAGATGGTCCAGGTACTTATGACCTTACCGTTGTAGATAATACGAATGGATGTACTAATACAGCGGCAGTGGTTGTGACGGCGGATCCAGCAATCCCTAATGAGTTAAAAATTGACTTGCGTCAAATAGCTTGTTATGGAGATAATGATGGCGCTGCTAGCATACAAGGCGTGGTCGGTGGAACTGCTCCATTCCAATATTCGTTTAATGGTGGGCCGTATAGCTCTGAAGTTACCTTCACCCATCTAGGTCCAGGGGATTATCCAATATCAGTGGTCGATGCCAATGGATGTAAATTAAATACAGGAATCTCCATTGTGGAACCCAAGTTGTTTACGGTGGATTTAGGCCCGGATCAAATGGTCGAATATGGTACGAATGTTACAGTTACTGCTCAAGTGGACGATACCAAGCGTGTTGGTGTTATCGGATGGAATACATTCCTTGATTCTACTTGCTTATTTACCAATCCAATGGAGTGTTACGAACAACAATTCGTTGCCGAAAAGACGACCACATTTGAAGTGGCGGCTACGGATACAAGTGGTTGTGATGCCAGTGATCGAATGATTGTTTTTGTAGCAAAACCCAAAAATGTCTATTTCCCTAATATTTTCTCCCCAAATGGAGATACTAACAATGACTTTTACCTTGCGTCAACAGGCAAAGGTGTTGCATTGATAAAGAAATTTAGTATCTATGATAGATGGGGCAACTTGATGATGGAGTTAAATGACATCCAACCAGGTCAAAATATTTTGTTGTGGGATGGTCGGTTTAAAGGCAAAGAAGTCAATCCAGGCGTATATATATATCGCGCAGAAGTCTTTTATCTAAATGGTGATAAAGATTCTTATGTGGGGGATATTACCTTGGTACGATGATGATTTAAGTTTTGATTCATATGAAAAGCAGCCATCCAATTTTTGTGATGGCTGCTTTTTTTGTAAAGTGTCTTATGGTTTTTGAGAAAAAAAAAGAGAGATCTTGTTGACAAGGCAGCTTTTTTGGTTATATTTGAGTCTTTGAGAAAAGAACTCATGGTTCTTCGTCGTTTGTAATGGGTTTTTATTTTTGGAAAATTATATCTAGTTTGGCTCGAATGGCGCAAAAGAGCCTATTGAACGCCGAAGGCTCTAGGAATGCTATGTTAGTAGCCTTTGAACAAAAATAGGGAACTAAGCCAATTTAAAAGGCATTTCAAAAACCTGCTTGACACGACGAAGCACCGAACTTATTGCTATTGACTATGAAAATACTAAAAACATTATTTGCTTTCTTCATTTTTTTGATGCTTCAGTTTTCTGCGAAAGCCACCCATATCGTGGGGGGAGAGATTGGGTATGAGTGCCTAGGAAATGATCAGTATCGAATTACTTTGACCGTTTATAGGGATTGTTATAATGGAGAAGTGAATTTTGATAATCCCGTATCTATCGGCTTCTTTGTCGATACCTTGGATATTGCTAAATATGAATTATTAATCCCAGCGACTCACGCAGATACTTTGGAGATTGAATTGACGGATCCATGCCTAAGCATACCGCCTGATGTCTGTGTGGATGTCATGCAATATGTAGATACGATTACTTTGCCTTACAATACCAATGGTTACACCATGGTCTATCAGCGTTGCTGTAGAAATAAAACTCTCCTGAATATCGTAAATCCCCTTTTTACAGGAGCTAGTTTTGTAACGGTTATGACGGGTGAGTCTATGTTGCAGTGTAACAATAGCCCTACTTTTAAGAATTGGCCGCCAGTAGCACTCTGTGTTGATAAACTGCTTGATTTTGACCATTCTGCCATTGATGTTGACGGTGATTCCATTGTTTATTCTTTGTGCACCCCTTTTTTAGGTGCGGCTCACTCTGCCACTGGAGGCATACCAATGCCACAACCACCTAAATTGCCGATTACCACCGAAATAACTTGGATTAACCCTTATGGTGTTTCCAATATGCTGGGTGGCGTGCCGCTGACCATTAATTCTTCAACAGGGCAGTTAACCGCAGTGCCCAATACCATAGGGCAGTTTGTCGTGGGAGTCTGTATGACTGAATATCGAAATGGCTTAATCTTATCAGAAATTAAGCGAGATTTTCAGTTTAATGTCAGTGATTGTGGAGAAGTGGTCTCTTCCTTTTTTATCCCCGAAATTATCTGTGATGAACTAAGTGTCAGTTTTGATAATCTAAGCCAATATGCACAATCCTTTTTTTGGGATTTTGGCGTAAGCAACATGAATAGCGACACTTCTATTGACAAAACGCCTACTTTTACTTTTCCTGATACAGGTGCCTACGAGATAACTTTAATTGCGGCAAAAGATGAGCTTTGTATTGATACTTTCGTAAATACCATTAATTTACGGCAAGCTACTTTTGATATAGATATGGATTGGAATGTAATCGGTTGTAATGATTCGATCCAAGTGCAGGTCATAGACCAGACCTATGATTCTGTTTTTCAAATCGTGGATTGGAATTGGCAACTCTCTAATGATGTAGCTTCGATGTCTTCAGATAGTATGAATCCATTTTTTGTGTTACCTGCTGGTGAAAATACCTTGCTGCACGGCACAGTTACATCTTCTAATGGCTGCATAAAAGAAATTGATGTGCCATTTCCTTATGAGCCCATAGGCCCGTTAAACGCCAATCACTGGGTGGTTTGTCTAGGGGATGATGTCGCCCTAAATCCAAGTGGAGACAACACGCTCCTGTATGATTGGCTACCCGAAAATTTATTGGATGATGCCCATTCATTTAATCCAATGATTACAGATATTCAGCAATCTGAGAACTATATGGTCAGCGTGACTAGCCCCGATTCAGTTTGTGCCAGAGATTTTATGGTAACGGTTGATGTCCAAGAGATCAATGTTTTGGCGCAAGCCGTACCGGATACCATTCT
>CAYTLX010000249.1:0-4115 GCA_964438645.1 uncultured Saprospiraceae bacterium
ATAAGCAATTTTTTTTGTTAATTAATTATTTCTATCTAACATGAATAATGCCAAGTAGAAAAAGAAGCCACAAGTTACAAAATATTTTGATATATAGTATAGAACAAAATAAAAAATGGCAAAAATCAAAAAATATACAAAAAAAGCCCTTTCGCGTAAGCAAAAGGGCTTTTAAGTATATCAAGGCTTTGGACCATTACATAGCGGAATACTTCGCTTTTACAGCTTCCGTAACATCTAACGCTTCTTCTGCATAAAGTAAAATACCCGTGCTGGTATCGAAGACATAATTCAAAGATTTCTCTTTGGCTACGGCCTGAATTGCATCATTTACTTTCTTTAGAATGGGATCAAAAAGCTCTTTGCGCTTGTTTTCAAGCTCTGTCACGCCTGACTTTTGGAGCTCAACAATTTTTTGTTGCTCGGCTTCAAAATTTTTCATTTGGGAATCATACGCTTTTGGCGATACGGTACCCGCTTGCTTCTTTTGCTCCAAAGCGGTCGCTTTTTCTTGCAATTTTTTCGCCATATTTTGGATGACTTGTGTCTTAGACTTCTCTAAAGACTCTAAGGTAGAACTCGCGCTTTTGACTTCTGGTAATTCTGCAACAAAAGCGGAAGAATTCATGTAACCAAAATTCTGAGCCTGGATAGCTGTTAAGCTCATGAAAGAGAGCACAAGTGCTAAAAAAGTATTTCTCATGTTAATTTATTTTATTATTTGAGTGAATCGCCCTACAAAAGGACAGTACAAAGATACAAAACTATCAGATATTAAGACTCATTTTTGGTGCTGAATGAGTATTTAGCTGATTACTTAGAGTATTTTGCTTAGTTTTTGAGTTTGGAGATGACATCATCTGTCTTATTGTATTTTTCTGCCGCAAAGATAACCCCTGCAGACCCTGCCATATCTAGAATAATGTCAAAGCCACGTTGATTGGCATAATCTTGTATCGCATTATAGACCTTATCTTGAATTGGTTGGATTAACTCCGCTCTCTTGACAAACAAAGCACCTTCGGGGCCAAATTTATCTTTTTGCATCTTACGAGCGGCTTTTTCAGCAGCCATGATTTCTTCTTCTTTTTTGGTGCGCATCTCGTCAGACATCAGGACTTGCTCTGCTTGATATTTGCTGTACATACCTTTGATTTTGTCGTGTTCTTGGTCTATTTGCTGACGCCATTTGGCGGCCAATTGATCCAATTGTTTTTGAGCCATCGCATATTCCGGAAGGGCTTCTAAAATTTTATTTACATCGACTAATGCCACACGCTGGGCATTTACGGAAGTCATCCCTACAAGGGTGAACATTGCTAAAAAAAGGAAATTCTTTACCATCTTTAATTTGTTTTGTTGTTAAATCAGTTTTGAAACGCCCCGAAAGAAAATTAATTTCACAACTAATTGTTAACATTCTTGTCTTTCGGCTTTCGTCTTACTCAAATGTAAGCCCGAATAAAGTGCAATGAAAGTAATCTTTTGGGATTTAACCAAAATTTAACCAAAATTAATAGTATTTAACGGTAATAATCGCCCATATTAGCCCTTTTTTCTACCTTTGGGGCGTTTGCTTGCGCGAAAAACATCTAAAATCAGCATTCCATGTCTCTCAAAAAAGTGGTTATTAGTGTTTATTTATTGATGCTACCCTTTTTTCTGCTTGCGCAAATGAGAAAAGGTTGGTCAATTTCTGCCGTAAGTCATACGGGCTATGTCACCAAGCATACCAAAAAGCTGACCATCGACAATAACGGTATTTCACAGGGTGTTGGCGTCAATTTTCAGTTTCAGACGTATGGTAAGGCTGATTGGCATGCCCACCGAAAATTTCCGCAAGCAGGGCTAGAAGTGGCTTATTTCTGGCTCAACAACCACCAGCAGTTAGGAAACGCTTTCGGTTTTTTACCCAATATTACCTTACCGATTGCGCACAAAAGAAACTTTGATTTGCGGACGACCATCGGGCTAGGGGTCGGTTGGTTGTCGAAGCATTATGACCCATTTGACAATCCCCAAAACAACGCCATCGGCTCTCACGTCAATAATTATACATCCGTACGTATCTTTGCAGAAAAAAAATGGACAGACCATTGGAATTGGACTGCAGGAGTAAGTTTTAGTCATTTTTCTAATGGCTCTTCGCAGTTGCCTAATTATGGGCTCAATGTCCCTGCATTTATTTTTGGCGCAAGCTACGCCCCAAGCCCTTTACACCCAGAAGACTACCGAATCTCCACCGAATTGCCTTCTTTTAGACGTTGGGGCTTTTTTGCGGAAGCGAATATCGCAAGAAAAGAATTTATCGCTTTTAATGGGCCTAAATATCCCATTTACAATCTCGCCATCGCTGCCACATTCAATGAAAATTTCGATAATACGACCTTTTTGGGAATAGAATATGAATACAATTTTGCGGTCTATAATTTTTACAAATTTTTAGAACAGTACGACGAAGCGACTACAAAAAACACTGGGAAAAGGTATTTGATTTTTGCTGGACATGAATTTGCTTTTGGCCATATCGGTCTTGGCGCACAGCTAGGCGTCTATGTCGGGCCCTATCAATACTTGACCATCCGACCTTTTTATAACAAGCTGAATGCAAAATATTATTTTACGCCTTTCGGCAAAAAAGGAATTAAACCCTTTTTGGCGTTACACATGAAGGCGCATTTGATCGATGCGGAGTATATTTCGGTGGGTATGGGTGTGCGCCTTTAGCTTTGATTCACCAATTCCCCTATTTTTTCATTATAATTTTCCTTAGAAATTCCAGTCAACTGCTCCAATACCCGATAATAATTTTCATTACCTTTTTCTTTCACGCCACAATCCAACAATTTCCAAACTCCTGAAAATCCATGCTCTTTTTCAATTTTTTGAACCAAAAGCGCATTTATGACATAATCTGCCATTAAATGTTTGGCACGGCTTACGCCAAAATTTAAAGGATTTTCTTTGATTGCTTGCCAATTGGTCTCGGGATTACTCGCCACTTTCTTTTTAAAACGACTTAATATTTCTCCCCAAGTCATGCCCCAACTACCGCCATACAAATAGGCAATACCTTCATCTACGGGCTTATTTACTTTTCGCCTAGATTTTACCATACTCAAGCGATCATGCCACAAATCGTGCACGTCCACATGCCCAAAACTGGCTCCTTCGCCAGACACTTGTAAGCCTTTTCCTTCCGCTCCCGAACTGTACACGCCACCAGCGAGACCATTCACATTCATCTTATAGTTTACACCAAAAAGTTTTAATAATGCGGTTCTATTTTCGCAGCAGTAAATCTCGGTAATTCCCGTATTTGTATTATTTAATTTTCGATCAAAAAGGGCTGCTTTTTCGGTAAATTCCAACACATTAGCTTCATTCAAGGAGTCGCTAAAATGAAAGATAAATGCACCATATTGCTTTGATTTCCAGCTAGTTGTATTCCTAACTAAAGGAGAAGAAAATAAAAATCTATCTTTATTTTTATGGGCAATGACTTCAAATGAAGCTTTTAAATGCGGTAGGCTATCAAAGACTCCAATGTAAGAAAATTGAATTAAATATTGATTTTGCGGCAACGCAACGACATTGGTCAAATAAGGCTTAAAAAAATGGTTATCCTTTAATCCGCGTGATTTTTCGATGCCATTTATTTCATCCATTAAGATATACGTTTCCATTTTTTGACTGGGCAAAATCCATTGATTCATTTCATTTTCTCCTTGAGCTGCGTCAAGCAAACTATTGAGATTGTCCACCAACATTTTACTTTCGGCTGTATCCTTGGGCAACCGAATATAATTTCGCACAGCAATGGGTGTAGATTTTTGGGCAAATCCCGTAAAAGAAACAAATAGGAAAGAAAGCAAGATGGTTATTTTGGTCATGATTCAGGGTGTTTAAACTGTTCAATCCACTAAGATAAACACTTTTCATTAGAGCTATTCTAAATGGTTTGTTAATGGTTTAGTTAAGGTTTCCCAAACCCTTGTTTTATCACATTGGAGTAGGCTCACCATACGGTATATTTCCGTCAGGTTAATAAGTTGGACTTTAACATATTAGTTATTGCATCTATAAAAAAAATAATCTACCTTTGACGCATAGGG
>CAYTLX010000250.1:0-4051 GCA_964438645.1 uncultured Saprospiraceae bacterium
CTATCACAACCTAGTTGATTTTTTGTGGTATCAATGACATAAACCCCTGGTGATGTGTACACAACTCCTTGGTACTCAAGAGTATCAGGCTTGCATTGGTTCTCTACCAACAAGGTGTCAAAAGATATAGGTTGAGAGAAGAATAGAGTGTCAGGCTGGCAAGATAGATACTGAAAGTATGCAGTATCAGGTGAGTTACAAGCAAGCTGTTTGGTCGCCACTAAGCTTGGTGCAATCATGCCAACCGAAGTCCTATTGAGTCCAGACTCTGAAGTTGATACATAAAAGGACTTATGGGCAGGATGATAATAGATGTCAGAAAAAACTCTGGACAAAGAATAGACGTTATAGTAAAATTGGCTTTTGTATCGCGGCTCCCAATATGGAATATTTAGGGATATGTCATGCCAAATACTGTCATTTTTTTGACGATAATAATTCTTGTGATAAAGATTATAAGCACCATATTCGCCTGTTGAGAGATAAAAATCCCCTGCATCAAAAAATTTGAAACTACAGCCAAAACAGTCGCTAGGAGGATTGGGTAGATTGGTGGCTGAGTTGATGTCATATTGATTGGAGTTGAATAGGAATAGATTGTTAGGGCTGATGTCAAATCTATCGACACAAGTTTGTTTGAAAAGTTTGTTTTCAGATAGGACATAAAGTGTATCATCAAATACTTTCATCGTATTGTCCTTCGTAGTAGAGATTCCGAAAGGTGTAAAGTTTTCCCAAGTAGCTCCATGGTCAAAAGAACGCATCCAAGTGTGTTCGTCTTGAAAGGAGATGATTAAGTCTTTGAATACAAAGTGATTGTAACCTTGCGGCAAATAGTGAAAGCTAATAAGGTCCTTGCTCACCACAGTCGTGTTGTTTATTCGGAAGGTATGGATAGATTGCCGGATATTATAAGATGATATTCCTGTAAAGGGAATAGAATCTATGAGCCACGTATCTCCTAAGTCACTTGATTTTGCATACTTTCCATTTTCCGCAAGGATAAAAATGGTAGAATCAGTATCAATATGAACAGCGCCTAAGAAGGGGATGGGCTTCACGATAAAGCTAACAAAACTCGTATCACCAATGAACGACAACATGGGTGACACCATGGTATCATTGTAGTTGATTCTTAAGAAAAAGGTATCTAAGTGTCCAAAAACATTGGAAGGGGCATCTTGATACGCAGGCCGCCCATCAAGAAATAATATTCCTTTTTTCGTATAATTAGATGATGAAGAGCCCATGATATTGCTAAAGATGATTCCTTCTTTACTATATATTATAGTCCCGTCATTAAGAAGTTGAGCATCCGATAAATGTAGCTTTTCGCCTGTACTGCCTTTACTGCCTGTTGTGAACTTTGAAAAGCCATAGATACCAATATTGGCACCATAGACATGCGCAGACCAAGAAGCATGAAAAGAAGGATATGCTCCGTGCCATTTTATAGGAGGCAGGAGATAGACAAGGTCGGTGGCATTGTATTTCACCAACGTTGCGTCAATATGTTTGCCATCGAATTGCCAAGTATCCCCAGAGTCTGTACTCCTAAATGTCTCATGCTTTGTATGGGCATAAAGAACCCCATTTTTCATAGTAATTGCTTCGGGTGTTGTGGGTAAAATGATTCTCTGCCAAGTAAAAGGTGTTGATGTTTGGGCAAAAGCCAGATTGACCCATAATAAACCTAAGCTTAGTAGGGTGATTTTTATAATATTCATTTTATAAGTATTTGATGTGTCGTGGGGATGACAGCAATGCTATGAGCAAATATAGGTAAAAGTGATCTTTGAAGCAATAGCTATCGCCTAAAATACCTGTCTGCTTTACTTTTTAAAGCATCTGGGTCATTTTTTTGTGAAAAACTAGGGAAAAACCCGTAGATTTGGGGATACTATATGCGGGAAAACTAAAAAATCTGATTTTTTTTGACGATTTGACGTTTTTAGCAAGGTTTTTGGTATAAATATTACCCTTGGTGATTTTTTATAATATTTGCTTGAATTGAAACAGCAGGCAAAAGTTAACCAAGAGCATCAAAAATCGCAAAATATGAATCAGTGTATTAAATTTTTGACTCTGACCATGCTCGTATTATTGAGCACTGGAGTCTATGCCCAAAATTGGAAGGCACACTACCGCCTTGCGGAAAAAAAGGTGAAAGCAGGCGCTTTCTCCGAAGCAGGTTTTCAGTATGAAACCGCTTACCGCATGAAATCCAAAAGAAAACTAGCTTATAAAGCCGCAGAGTCCTACTATGCTGTTAAGGATTTTCGTCGTGCAGCCAATATGTATTCTAAGATTTTAGAGTATAAAAAGCATTACCCGCTTGTGCGTCTAAAATATGCTAGATGCCTAAAGCAATCGGGTCAATACGACCAAGCCATTCGTGAGTTTGTATTTTTTATCAGTCATTATAAAGGCAATGATAAGTCCGTTTGGGATGATGTCATCAATAAAGAAATTGAAGGTTGTGCCTTAGGAATCAGTTATTCTGATGCGGGGACGGGCTTGTTAAAAATCAATCATTTACCTAGTGCAATTAATACAGGGGCTATTGAAATGGCACCAATTCCAGTGTCGGACGATTTGCTCTACTTTACTTCCGTACAAAACGGAAAAGGGACTTTTTTGAGATCTAGTAAAGAGGGTGGGGTTTGGAACAATGCAGAAGCACCGAAGATGTTTCCACAAATAAAAGGCCAGCATTTTGGTAGCGGAACGTTATCTGCTGATTTTAGACGTTTTTACTTTACTGAATGCGAAAATACGGCTGGACTAAGAGCAAGTTGTAGAATTTTTGTTACCGTGAAGAAAAGCGATAGTTGGGGTGAGCCCAAAGTATTAGCTAATTATATCAATTGGCCTGGGAGCACAACAACGCAGCCATTTGTTACTTCCCAAAATGGAAAAGAACTTTTATTTTTTGCCAGCGATAGAGAAGGTGGCCAGGGCGGCATGGATA
Source organism: uncultured Saprospiraceae bacterium (assembly GCA_964438645.1). Lineage (GTDB taxonomy): Bacteria > Bacteroidota > Bacteroidia > Chitinophagales > Saprospiraceae > HyVt-613. The sequence goes on from CAYTLX010000250.1 coordinate 2,972, forward strand.
TCTGGGTCACAGAACGTGAGTTAGCGAGTGGCTCTTTTGATTTTACATTTCCCCAGAACTTGGGCACAACGGTGAATACCATTGGTGATGAGTTGACACCTTTTTACGCTACGGAAGAAGAAGCGCTTTACTTTAGCTCCAATGGGCAGGTTTCCATCGGTGGACAAGATGTCTTTAAGGCCATAGGGAATGGGATGGATTTTGCGCAAGCAGAAAATCTAGGTGCGCCGATTAACTCTCCAGCAGACGATATGTATTTTATTAAGCCAGAAAGTGGTAATAATGGATATTTGGTGTCCAATCGTATCTACGGAAACCAAAAAATAAGCACCACCGATGAAGATATTTTCTCTTTTAATTTTAGCCCTAATCAATTTGTGCTGAACGGGTTGCTCCTAGATGGCACACATAACATTGTGAAAAATGCAGAAGTGGCCCTATACGAAGAAAATGGAAATGGAGAACTAATCTTCCTGACGGGAAAAACATCTTTAGACGGCGCCTATAAATTTCCCGTAAGGGCTAATAAAAATTATGTAGTGGAAGTTCAGAAAGATGGATTTCCCGTCAGAGAGATGAAAATCAATACCTTTGGCAAATTAAAAAATCCTGAATTAGAAACAGATATTGTCCTTTCGGAAATGGATCCTTACGAAACGATGGTCGCAACCACCCAAGAAACTCCAACGAATACGATTGGGACATCCGCAAATTCTCCCCGACCGACTAAAGAAAAAAAATATTCCGTAGGGACTACCTATAAAATTCAATTGGCCAAATCTTCCATTGATGCAGATTTACATCACGTAAAATACGGAAGAATCGCTAATCTAGGGAAAATAGAAAAAAATTATATTCCTGCAAGAGACGCCTATTGGATATTATTAGGTGATTTTGTTGGATTTAAGGATGCGGTACGGAGTTTGGCAAAAGTCAAAAATCGGGGGTTTTCTGAAGCATTTATCGTAAAATATCGCAACGGAGAACGAGTTGGTATTGGAAAATAATACGTAATTGTTTAGGTGTCCCTATTTTTAGACAGGAAATAGGCATTTTTGTGTATGTTGAAGCTATTTTTTT
>CAYTLX010000251.1:0-4025 GCA_964438645.1 uncultured Saprospiraceae bacterium
CAAAACGACTAACTTGAACTCTAATTTCAGGAACAATTCGAATCTTAAGCTTAATTTTACATCAATGGATCGGTAAAAACATAAACTTACATAAAATAAAAAAAAAAGCCCGTATTTATTGGGCTTTTCTCTCTTTTTTTGCCAAAAAAATGACCGAACCATTGTTACCTAAGAATTTGCTTTTTTTTTGGCTTACCACAATCTTTTAGGCTGGTTTCGGTTTTTATTTTTTTCCCCCCAAAAATCCGCTTCAACAAAGGTCGATATTCATTTTTTTTTGCTTCTTCTGGTGTATAATCTTTAATTTTATCCAATTGCTTTAATATTTTGACGCCTGATTGGAGTCCCTTCATCTTCGCCACCAATACACCGTGATGATAAAACAACATCATCGGCACGCCCATGACTTTCAATTTTCTAGCTAACTCAATATTGTCGTTAACTAACATTTGATAAAAATCTGCTGATTCTCCAGCATCTTTTGCGGCTTTTTTGAAGATGGGGTCTAGTTTTTCACAAAAACTACATCGTAAGCCCCACATTTCTAAAACAACGGGCTTGGTAGATTTTAATACTTTTTCTTCAAATTCTTCTTGAGTGAGATTCGTTATCATCTTTTTTATACAAAACTAAGTCTATTCTAATAACAAAATATTACTTTTTGCCTAAATATCCGCTAAACGACATTCAAACCTAGGGCTATAGAGTCCAAATTTTGTAATTTTCATACCAATAGAACCAACCTTATGGTCAAGATTATCCAACCTTCGGGTAACTATTATAAGCGAATACTTTTTAATCGCATTTTTTCAAAAAATTATAAACAACTGTATATCAATCAATTACACCATAAAACCTAGGTGCAAGTGATGACCTTGGCTTGACTTTGACCAAAGTAAAGCTTCTATGTAGCCATTTCTCTGTACTTTTGAAGTATTCAATCACCTACTCAAATCAACAAGTATGGACAGATTAATTCACAATAAAGGGCTTGTAGTCGAAAGCAATAAAAGCACATCCCGTAAATTTACAAGCTTTCCTACCTATAATAATAAAGTACACAAAGGCGCATTCAATGCCCTAAGAAAAGAAGTCTATCAAAAATTGGGGGATTACAAGCAGGCTGCCCACCACAAAATATTAGCCAAAGGAATATTGCTACTCTTACTTTTTTTGACTAGCTTATCATTATACTGGGTCTTTGCAACACAACCTACCCTATTTTTACTATTAGCGGCGACTTTAGGAACGCTCTGTTTGCCATTAGTACTTAACATAGGTCACGAATCCGTACACGGTAATTTTACCCCCAACAAAAAAATCAACAAGCTAGCCAAATGGGCATTTTTTCTATTAGGTACAAGTGATTATTTTTGGGGTTTAAGACACAACTACGCCCATCACGCTTACGCAAATATCGGAGATTGGGACTTAGACATTGAACAATCCAAAATAATCAGATTATCCGCTGACCAACCATGGGAAAAAAGACACCGATATCAACATTGGTATATGCCCATAGTTTTTATGCTTTACACCATCGTCTGGTTCTTTTACAGAGATTTTAAAGATATTTCCCATCATAAATTTGGTAAAAAGACCATCCCCAACCATCCAAAAAAAGAAATCATTAAGCTATTTGCCGCAAAAATAGTCCACCTGATTTTTTTGATAGGTATTCCCTATTATTTATCGCAAGATATTGGTCTCGTGATGACGGGATTCCTTGTATTTCATTTCTCTGCCAGCGCATTGACTACCTTCGCATTGATAAGCACCCATGTTGGAGAAACGCAAGAAGTTGTCAACATAAAAAAAGATAAATTGCCCTATTCTTGGTTGGAGCACCAATTCAGGACAACCGCAGATTTTAGTACACAAAACACCTTCATGACCCACTTTTTTGGTGGATTCAATCACCATGTCGCCCATCACTTATTTCCCAATATACCCCACATTTACTACCCTATTATTACGCCCATTATCAAGCGACATGCTCTTAAGAATGGCATACAGTATCATGACTATAAGCATTTAGCGCAAGCGGCAATCTCACATTTTAAGCGTTTAAAGAAATTATCTTTCGCATAATACTCACTGCTAAGAAACTAACTTAGCATCAAAAATAATCATTATGAAATTAGCAAAGAAAAAAGATAAAGCAAAGGTGGTAGCCATTTTAGAAAAGTCCTTTGCAGAAAACAAAACCTTACTTTTTCTAACAAGAAGGAGAAGACACATCCACAAGATCGCAGAATATGCTTTTGACTATGCCTTACGGCGAAAAGGCGTCTTTCTCTCTGATTCGGGAAATGGTGTAGCCATCTGCTACCAATATAACCGAAAAAATAAAGATTGGCTGGATTACTTCTATGAAATCAAACTTTTTTTCCGTGCGCTTTCGCTAAAAAGAGTACACAAAATCATAGCACATACCAAGAAAATAGAAAATACTCGACCAAAAGACGGTAATTTTCTTTACTTCTGGTTTTTTGGCGCCAGACCAGAGAGCCTAAAGCAAAACTCTGCCAAAGAACTTTACCTAAGCATCCTAAAACTTGCTAAGAAAAAGCAACTAAATATCTATGCCGAAACCACCATCCTTAAAAATAAAAATGTCTATGAACGTTTTGGATTTGAAGTCTATAAACAATGGTTTAATCCTGACAGCGGTTTTAATGTATGGTTTATGCGTAAACTGGTGGTCTAGCTTAGCTCTCTCAAAGGCTTAGAGACCGTTACACCCATTAAACCCAATTACACCGTTACACCGTTAAACCGTCTTACCGTTGCACCCGTTTACTTAGGCTCCGCAATCTTAGCCATAAACACATAAGAATTTGTCTTATGATTTTTCAAAATCACCACAAAAGGGCGGTTAAATACCATCGGCGGTGGCACAGAAGTCGTAGTAATCCCAATAGAAGTCACCGCTGCACCTTCAGCCCCCTTTTCATCTATTTTCAGGAAGGTCTTATGCAAGGCTTGACCGATGGCCAAAGGGCCGCCCGCCGTACCAAGATTAGAGAAATCCGCATTCCCGAAAGGGAGTGTCATACCCAAACTAATAAGGGGCTGGTTCAAAAGTATTTTATAGCTTACTTCAAACTTCGGCAAACTCAATATAACCCGTTGACTCTCAAGCTTTGATGCATATAAATCATCAAGCTTTTCCAAGGTCAAATCATTAATAAACTCATTGATGCTTTTTTGTTTAGGCATCAAAAAGGTCATCGAAAAATCATCATTTTTAAACTTTAAATCCAGCGCTTGGTATTCGTCATTTGCATAAGCATCATATTCCCAATCATTATTCATAAAAGGCACCGACACTACCGTACCATCAGACTTCGTGAAATCTTTGTTATAGGTCAAATCTTCCGAGAAACCAGATTTCCAATCGGCTTTAAAATAGAGCGCATTCATCAAAAACATTACATCGTCTCCAGAGATTTGGTCTAAAATCTTTTTTATCCGCCCTTCCGTTTTTTCATCAACCCAGCCATTAATATCATCTTTGGTAGCGGGCAAGCTAAAATCATACTGATACTGCTCCGCTTGATAATTATCTGCGACTGTCGTCAAAAATTCAGGCTTTACCTGTATCCGTTGATTGTCCCAAAAAACAGCATTTGCCATCGCTATTCTAGTCGTATCATCTTGATAATCAAGGGATTCAAGCAGGGATTTATAAGTGGCATTAATGGCATCCATATCGTTGTTGTCCATACCTAGAACCGATAAGATTTGATTACGTGTTTCACCATTGGCACCATTAGCGGCCATCAAGAAGGCAGATTTGATACTCAAAGGCGACAGAATGACATTCTTTTCATCCGCTTCTTTATTAACGATAGTCTTAAAAATGTCCACCACAAAATCACTCGATTCAAAAGTCTTGGGCGCATTGGGGGCGGGCAACTTCTTTTCCTTGCAGCTAGCCACAAAAGCAAACACAATGAGTAAAAACAATAATTTTTTCATTTTATTTAATTTTAGAATTCAAAAAAACCAGCAACCAGCAA
>CAYTLX010000252.1:0-4011 GCA_964438645.1 uncultured Saprospiraceae bacterium
CAACGAGCGCAGCGAGTGACTCAACCAGAGAGCGCAGCGAACGACTCAACCAGCGTAGTCCGAAGGACAAGCGTCTCAACCAGCGAAGCGACTCAACCAACGAGCGCAGCGAGTGACTCAACCAGCGTAGCGGCTCAACCAGCAAAGTGCTCCCCAAGGTTTAGATATCAAAAAAACAAAGGTCTTTATAACTTTTAACTTATCTTTGTCGCACCAACCCATGCGGTTGGGGATTTGCCCACAATAAAAAACAAAAAAATCCTGTTTTCTACCAAACTACTTACATTATGCAATCTAAATTTTTCTTTCTTCTCTTCTTTTTGTCAATTTCTGTTTTTGCGCAAGCTCAACCTGATCGCTGGCAACAACATGTGGATTATCAAATGAATATTGATTTTGATGTCGATAATCATCAATTTACGGGTACTCAAAAATTGATTTATACCAATAATTCTCCAGATAAGCTCAAAAAGGTGTTTTTCCATCTGTATTTGAATGCTTTTCAAAAAGGTTCAGGGATGGATTTGCATAGTCAGGCCATGCCCGATCCAGATCCACGAGTAGCAGGGAAATTTGCCAAATTAACCCCTAAAGATGAAGGTTTTACGCAAGTGAAGAAGTTGACTATGGATGGGCATCCAACCCAATATCATATCGAAGGAACGGTACTAGAAGTGAGCTTACCCAAACCGATACTCCCCCACTCTACGGTGACTTTTGAGATGGAATTTTTGTCGCAAGTACCGATACAAATTCGTCGAAATGGACGAAATAATGCGGAAGGAATAGATTATTCTATGGCACAGTGGTATCCCAAAATGGCGGAGTATGACCTAGATGGCTGGCATTCAGATCCCTATTTGGCGAGAGAGTTTTATGGGGTTTGGGGCGATTTTGATGTCAAGATTACCATTGACAAAAATTATGTGGTGGCCGCTGGTGGGTATATTCAAAACCCCGAAGAAGTCGGCAATGGATATGGTGAACCTGGGCTTAAATTACATTTGCCGAAAGGCGACAAATATACTTATCACTTCAAAGCACCCAATGTGCATGATTTTGTGTGGGCGGCCGACCGCGACTATGTGCACAAGAAATTTACACGAAAAGACGGGGAAGTGCTGCATTTCTTTTATCAACCTGGAGAGCAGACAAAAAGTTGGGAAAAGCTCCCTGCCATTATGGACGTGGCGCTTGATTATGCCAATGAGCATTTTGGTCAATATCAATATAAAACGTATTCGTATATTCAAGCGGGAGACGGCGGGATGGAATATCCCTTGGCGACACTGATTACGGGCAATAGGCCCATGGGTAGTTTGGTTGGTGTGGCGGTTCATGAACAAATGCATAGTTGGTATCAAATGATGCTTGGCAGCAACGAGCTACTTTATCCTTGGATGGATGAAGGGTTTACGACGTACGCTTCGACCAAGATTATGGATTACCTTGCGGGAAAAGGGCTTTTGGGTAGCGCAAAGGCATCAGATGATCCTTTTGCGTCACATTATGCTAGATATTTTCAGGTAAATAAAGCGGGAATGGAAGAGCCTTTATCGACTCATGCAGATCATTACGTAACCAATACGGCTTATTGGACGGGGGCATATACCAAAGGAGAGTTGACCTTAAGACAATTAGAATATGTGATTGGTAGTGAGAATGTTGCGCAGGGTCTCTTAAAGTATTTTGATGCCTGGCATGGCAAACATCCAAACGCCAACGACTTTTTCCGTATCATGGAAAAACAGTCTGGTTTAAATCTTGATTGGTATCAGGAATATTGGATTCGAACGACCCATACGATAGACTATGCGGTCACAGATTTGTCCAAGAAATCCAGAAAAAAAACCACCATCAAACTGGAAAAAATCGGTTTAATGCCTATGCCGTTAGACGTTGTTGTCACCTTAAAAAATGGAGATAAACACTTGTTTTATATTCCGCTACAAGTCATGCGCGGTGAAAAAACAGGAGATGTCATGAATCAAATGGAAGTCAGTGTGCTCAATGATTGGCCCACCTACCAAAAGGAATACAAATTTACGATTCCTTACAAATACAAAAAGGTAAAATCTGTCGAAATCGATCCGTCCAACCGTATGGCAGACATCAATCGCAAAAACAACACTTTTATTAGAAAGAAAAAATGACGAGCATCTCCCAATTCTTTTTGCTGCTACTAGTGTCCAGTCTATGCACTTTGTCTCCTGTTTTGGGACAACTAAATGTGGATTCGACGCTATTGGCAAACACTGCGCCCAAGAAAAAATTTCATCCAATACCGAAGCGGGCGTTACTTTTTGGACTCATCCCAGGTGGCGGACAAATTTATAACCGCAAATATTGGAAAGTCCCCTTGGTTTATACTGGCTTAGGCTTTACGACTTATATGATCATTGACAACAAAAAGAAGTTTAATCGCTACGACCAAGCCCGCAAATATCGGCTTGATGGCGACCCTACTACGGTGGATGAATTTGTAGGTTTGTATTCCAATGAAGCCTTATTTAAGGTACGTGCGGTATATGATAAAAACTTACAGGTTGCGTATATCTGGACGGGTGTGATTTATAGTTTGAGCATTGTAGATGCCTTTGTGGATGCACATTTGAGCAATTTTGATGTTGGTGATGATTTGAGTTTTGAGATACAGCCGAGCACTTTGGGGGGCATGGGTATGGGGATGTCGGCGTTGGTTCGGTTTTAGTTTAAGGGGCGAGAGAGTTGAGTCGCTTCGCTGGTTGAGAAGTTGAATGCTACCGCCCAGCTCGTGTTTGACCAATTCCTGCGTAGTTACTCGTAACGCTGCGCTACTCGAAGGCGTGAAATAAATTTCACGATCCCTTGCCTGCGGCGGCTACCGTTTTCCTTGTTTTGCGGGCATTTCAACAAAATCTAACACCACAAATTCTCCTTTTGTTTCTTTTCATAAATTTACTCATCGCTCCGAATCGGGCAAGATGAACGAGTGGACTTGCAAATTTATTTGCAAGATGTAGAGACGAGCGCAGCGAGTATCGCCGTAGAGCCAATTCAGGAATTGGCTTTAATAGAGCGTAGCGATTATCGCCAGATGAAAGGTACAGGGTTATCTTAAGGTTTAAGAAACCCCAGTTTTAATCTACTCGCTTGGTATTTTTGTCTTTATCGTTTTGGTTTGTCAAGGTTGCTCAAACTGAACCCATTAACAAAATAGCCAAGGCTTGCTAAGATTAAAAAAAACATTACATGCGACACACGTAACAAATTAAAAAAAAATGACCTATCTTTGCATTCGCACATTCTTCCGCAAACAAAACTGTAAAAATGAGTATTAAAAAGAAACTGAATAGCTTAGACAAAATGGTCACTCAGGGCAATATCATTGATGCTTTTGATAAGTATTTTCATGATAATGTAGTTACACACAGTGACTCTGGCGATCGCTCTAAGAACAAAGCCCAAAAAAGAGAATGGCTGGTCAAGTTTTTCCAACTAGTACAAAAGGTAGATCGTGTTGAGCTACATGGTCAAACCATTACTGGAAATGTATCTCACTCAAAATTCACTTTTGAATTTACTACTACCTGGGGCGCCAAGTTACTATGGGAAGAAATTATCCGTCGGACTTGGAAAGACAACGTTGTTATTGATGAGTACTACTTTGAAGGCGAGCTGCCTAAAGTAAAAGCTGACAAACCTAAGAAAAAAACTCCCACTAAAAAGGTGGCTAAAAAAGCTGCTCCTGCTAAGAAAGTAGTCAAAAAAGCCCCCGCTAAAAAAGCTGCCCCTAAAAAGATTGTTGCTAAAAAGGTCGTTGCTAAAGCGCCAGTAAAAAGAGTAGTCAAAAAGGCTCCTGCACCGAAGAAGCCCGATGATTTGAGAAAAATTGAAGGTATCGGCCCAAAAATTGCTCAATTATTGACCGATGCAGGTATTCCGACTTTTGCAAAACTTTCCGTGGCTAGCCAAACAAGATTAAAAAAGATTTTGGCGGATGCTGGTAACCGCTATAAAATGCATAATCCT
>CAYTLX010000253.1:0-1488 GCA_964438645.1 uncultured Saprospiraceae bacterium
ATTTACGAAAAGTTTTCCACATAAAACCTGTCAAGCTATGCTATGAGACATCAGGGCAAAAGGACGAAAGGGGGGCGCAGTGGTAAGCCTCTTCAATCAAAGCCAAGATAAAAGCAATGTGCAAGCCGCCGCAGGCAATGGATGGTGTAATTCATTTCACACCTTCATGTAGCGCAGCGGTACGAGTGTTTTTTTTGTGGCTTAGGGGATCATGTTCAATGATTCAATTGTTCTGTTTGCCCCCAGAAACAATCAAAAATCAACTTTATAATAAAACACAGGAAGCAGCCCCAATTGATACTCTTCTTGTACTGGATTTCCACTTGGATGGTCTGGCGCCCAACTAAGTTTCAAAATATTCTTTGTACTTAATAGATTCACAATATCAAGCGCAAACTCATGCGTCATTTTTGGACGATTCCATTTGTAATTTATCTTTAAATCTAAACGATAATAATCTCTAAATTTTCTGGTATTAAAAGTGCTATCTTTGAATATAACTTCCTGATTAGCAGCAGATTGCACTAAGTCAGGGTACCCATACCAACGCCCACCCGCATAGGTTATTTTAGATCCTAAATTTAAAGTATTATTGCCTTTAATTAAAAATTCTTTAGCGACTAAAGCATTAAAAGCATATTGTCCATTAAAGGTAGTGTTGCGCCAGACATCATCGCTTCCTTTGTATTTAGAATCAAAAATAGACCCTGTCAATAAATAATAATATCCACGGGAAAATGATTTCTCTATTGTTAATTCTATTCCGTAGTTTCGACCAATGCCTTTATTAACTAACAATGTATCCGAGAACAATCTGGAAAAGCCCGATCCTGCATTAATCATAGAAAAAGAAGTTGAATTGACCTGAATAGGAATCTCCGATAATTGTTGATAATACGTTTCTACTTTCATTCTCATATTAGCAGACAAGATTCTATCATAGGATAAGACTGCATGTTTACTTTTGGTCAAACCCATGCCTTTGTTCTCTTGAAAAACCTTTCCATTTTTAATTTTATTACCGTAATAATACAAATAAGGACTTTGTATCTGTGAGTGAAATCCTAGCCCCATCGCCAATTTATCTTTTGGCGAAAGCTGATAGGTCACACCCAATCTTGGTTCAAAGGGCGAAAAGCTATTTTTGTTAATGCCAAAATATAGCGCCGTCACGCCCGCCACCATTGTCCATTTCTCATCAAACTTATACTTATACTGTACAAAAGGCTGAAACAAAAGGGCATTATCGTTGGCATCCCACCGTTTCTTCCAAGGGGTAAAAAGCATTTTTCCCGTAAGGGTATCTCTAGTATAAACTCGAACACTGTCCAAAAGGTTAACCTTGTACCTTTCCCCATAGACGCCATATTTTACTGAGCTCTTTCGAGAGATTTTCTTATTAATGCTCACATTAGCGACTAGTTTTGAAATATTGAATTGATAGTTCAGATTATTTACGGAAGTATCTAGTACAAAAAATCCTTTTCC
>CAYTLX010000253.1:1588-4003 GCA_964438645.1 uncultured Saprospiraceae bacterium
TGAATTGATAGTTCAGATTATTTACGGAAGTATCTAGTACAAAAAATCCTTTTCCATCAACATGCCTATCAAAAACATGGTGAGTCGCATTCACCTGCTGACCGGTCATCGCCAGCGTTGCTTTTAGCAAAGTTGATTTATTAAATGACTTCGAGTAAGACACTCCGCCCACTCCCATTTTGGATGCAAAAAATTGGTCTCTATCATTATCACCATACAGTAAGGTCTCATTATCTGGTTTTTCTTGGTCAGACAGAACAATATCAATGCTGCTTTTTCCGCCTACGCCCCAAATGGCCAAGTTGCTATTTCCTTTCATCGGAAAATTTAGCCGAAAGGCACCATCTTGATATTTTGGCGTAGCATTGGTACCCACATTGATGTGTAGGCTGCTAAATAATTGTAAAGTAGAATAGCGATAGGAAGCAATAAAAGAAGAGCGACTTTTTGCAGAAATGGGGCCTTCTGCAAACAATTCTGTGCCCAAAAAACCAAATTGTCCTGAATACTCCTTTTTTTCATTATTGCCATTTCGCATACGCAAATCAAATGCCCCCGCAATACTATTGCCATATTCGGCAGGAAAAGCTCCTGTAAAAAAATCCGAATTAGCTAAATATTTATTATTAAGAATCGCTGCAGGCCCACCAGCAGTGCCGGGAATAGCAAAGTGATTTGGATTTGGAATATTCACTCCATTCAATCGCCATAAAACACCCGCAGGAGAATTTCCCCGAATAACAATATCATTACGGCTATCATCCGCCCCTTGAACACCCGCAAAATTGGAAGCCATCCGACCAGGGTCTCCCCGACTTCCCGCATAACGATCCGTTTCTTCCACTGAAAATTGTCTCGCTGAAACGGTGGCCATTTCATTGACTAACTCCCCTTTTCGTCTCGCCTTTACTTCTACTGTGGTCAACTCAATCAAGGATTCTTCCATATTGACCGAAAGGATGACTTCTTTTCCGGAAGTGACGATGATATTATTTAGGGTCACAGATTCGTAACCTAAATAAGAAAATTGAATGCTTATGCGCCCAAGGGGCACCTTCTCGATTCTATAATTTCCATTTTCATCGCTTGCGCCAAAAAACGTTCCTTTTTCAGAAGTCGCCAGAACATTTACCCCTATTAAAGGAATGCCACTTTCTTTTTCTAGAATAGTGCCGCGGATAGTTTGGGTAATTTGAGCAAAGGACTGAACCGCCCAAAACAGCGATAGTAAAACTAGTATATTTTTCATCATCTTATTTTTGGCTAATATAAGAAAGAAATAATCACACACTAGGCATCATCCTATTTTTTTTCAGATACAGGGCTATCCTAACCTTTGGATATTCTTTTGATACAATTCTTGAATTTCACGAAGTAGCTCAATATTTATTTGGGGTTTAAAGACCCGAACCATATCCACGATACCGTTATCCATATAGAAAGCACCTTTGGCTATATCATAGCTAGAATCTGAAATATTATTTTTCACATTCTCTGTGATTTTTCTAAAGACTTCCCAATTGACTTGTTTGTCTAACAATACATAGCTCATCTCATCACGCGCCTTATCCAAAAATATTCCTTGTTGTTGTTCTTCAAGATAGTAGAATTTTTTCAAATTAATCAAGGCTTCTTCTTCGTTCCCCAATCGTCTAGACTTCATCATCGCAAAACCTTCTTGGATTAATGCCTTTTGCACAGGCTCAATACCTTCAAAATTACTAAAGTTTTTAGCACGAATTCCCGGGTACTTTTTATTCCACATCGAGACTTTGGTTTTGGTGATATCGATATTCGTCCCCAAGTAGGTGTTAATTCTTTTCTTTGCTCTCAAAATACTTTCCCAGGAGTGCTCTTTTTTGGTCACAAAAATAATTGACCTTGGCACGGACTGCTCCACCATTGCCTGACCATAATATCCAGGAAATGGATGGTTCACATTGATGACAAAAGTGTTCTTTACAATATGCCCTTTCAAAGCGCTCACTTTTTCTTCTTTCAAAACATAGCCTGTCGTTGTCAATCCATTTTTCATAGTCACTTATTTCAGGGTTAGAAAATTCTGCTCCTTGTAAATATAATCAATTTTCTCCTTTCGGAAAAATTTTTGCATAACTTTTTTGGTACAAGCTTTGTGACAAAGTATTTGGAATTAGTTAGTTTTTAAGCTACTTTTGAATCTTGACCAAGAAGTCGAGCACTCAATACTTATAACTAACTGAAAATCAACTAATTATGGCAAAATCAGGAATAAAAGTCTTTGCACCTGCTACTGTGGCGAACCTAGGCTGTGGATTTGACATCTTAGGGCTTGCGCTAAACGCACCTGGAGACGAGATAATAGCACGAAAGACCGAAAATGCGGGACAAGTAGTCATTTCAAAAATAACAGGCGCAAAAGGCAAGCTGCCTTTT
>CAYTLX010000254.1:0-281 GCA_964438645.1 uncultured Saprospiraceae bacterium
TAAGCCAATCCATTTACAGCTATATCGTACAACTGAGCATCCGAAAAATACAACGGAACACAAGCTAGAATATCCGAGCTACTTTGTTGGAATGTCATCGTATCTACCCCAACAATATCACTACAAATACAAGTACCATTCATACCCATATCAATATTTGCATTGTTTTCTCCTGCAAAAAGAGTGATCACAGGAGTTAACCCTGCCATATCTCCATCACTACCATCCGCTGTTCCTGTGGTTTGTGGAGAAGCCGTAAATCCTGTAGGCATAACAAATTG
>CAYTLX010000254.1:291-3992 GCA_964438645.1 uncultured Saprospiraceae bacterium
TTATAGTCGCCTGCCGCCAAACCCGTAAAGGCATAGCCTCCATTAGCATTCGTAAACGTGGAATCAATGATTGTTCCTGTTCCATCTAAAAGATAGATTTTCACGCCGTTTATACCCGACTCACCTGCATCTTGCACACCATCATTATCCGTGTCATTCCACACATAATCTCCTATCGTTCCGAGACCTTGATAAATCCCCAAATCCAAATTGGTGTTCTTTTCTCCAGCACCCAATGTAATAACAGATGTCAATCCCGTAAAGGTATCGGCATCACTATCCTTACTTGGGTCAAAACCTGCTCCTTGCGGAGAAATCGTATATCCAGTTGGCGTATTAAACTTTATCTGGTACTGACCACTTGGCAAATTGTTAAAAACATATAATCCACCACCCGCAGTTAGGGTTGAATCCAACACTGCTCCAGCACCATCCAATAAATACACTTTCACGCCATCAACACCCGCTTCGGTTCCATCTTGAATACCATCTTGGTTGGTATCATTCCACACATAATTACCGATACTACCTAATGTATAAGCCATATCAACATCTGTATTATGCTCTCCTGCTACCAAAGTAATGGTAGCTGTTTGTCCCATTGCGTCTCCATCACTGTCTAATGTAGTGTCTCCACCAGCTCCTTGCGGAGAAATACCATAACCCATTGGATTAACAAATTGAATGCTATAATCTCCAGGATTTAATCCACCAAAACTATACATTCCAGCCGCATCTGTCATCGTCGAATCTATGATTGCTCCTGTATTATCTTTTAGATAAACTTTTACATTTTCGATACCAGGCTCACCTGCATCTTGGATGCCATCATGATTCAAATCTTGCCACACGAAGTTTCCAATTGATGCGCCAACTAGGAACAAGCCCATATCAAAACTTGGGTTATCTTCTCCTGCACCTAAGACAAAGGTCGGAATAAGACCTGTGGCATCTCCATCACTATCCTTCGTATCGTCACCAATATTTTGGGGAGAGACAGAGTATGTTCCAATCGCCACCTTAATCTGATAAGAGCCACCTAGCAAATGATTAAAATTATATAATCCACCACCCGCAGTTAGGGTTGAATCCAACACTGCGCCAGTACCATCCAATAAATACACTTTCACGCCATCAATACCTGCTTCCGTTCCATCTTGAATACCGTCTTGATTGGTGTCATTCCACACAAAATCACCAATAGCACCTAAGGTCAAGCCCATATCAATGTCTTGATTGCTTTCGCCATTAGCTAGCGTAAATGTAGCAGTTTGACCAGTAGCATCGCCATCACTATCGGTAGATGTACCCATTCCTTGTGGAACCGCTCCATAACCCATTGGCAAAACAAATTGAACACTATAATCACCTGCCCCCAAGCTATTGAAGCTATAAAATCCAGAAGCATCTGTCAATGTGGAGTCAATGATAGCTCCCGTATTATCTTTTAGATACACTTTTACATTTTCGATACCTGGCTCTCCACCATCTTGAGTGGCATTTTTGTTTTCATCAAGCCAGACAAAATTTCCTATCGAGCCATTGGTTTGATACAAGCCCATATCAAGAGTAGGGTTGTCTTCGCCATTGCCTAGTGCAAAAACCGACGTCAATCCAGTCACCACATCTCCATCACTATCCAATGTATCATCAGATCCAGCATCCTGCGGAGAAGCATAATAACTAGGTTGAATATCAAATTTTATTTGATAATTCCCTGCGGGTAGATTAGAAAACATATATGCTCCACCGCCCGCCGTTAGGGTCGAATCAAGCACCGTTCCAACTCCATCCAATAAATACACCTTAATCCCGTCAATACCCGCTTCGCCTCCATCTTGAATTCCGTCTTGATTGGTATCATACCAGACAAAATCACCTACACTTCCTAATGTATAAGCCATATCAATATCGGTATTACTCTCGCCAGTAGCTAAAGTAATCATACCTGTTTGTCCCAAAGCATCTCCATCACTGTCCAACGCTGTATCTCCTCCTGCTCCTTGAACAACAGTACCATAGCCCGTTGGATTAACAAATTGAATGCTATAATCTCCAGGGCCTAAATTGTTAAAACTATAACCTCCTGCTGCATCTGTCAATGTAGAATCAATGATGGCTCCCGTATTATCTTTTAAATAGACTTTTACATTCTCAATGCCAGGTTCGCCCCCATCTTGAATCCCATCTTTATTTATATCCTGCCACACAAAATTTCCAATCGAACCACTAAATGGAACTAGTCCATAATCTAAAGTCGGATTATCTTCTCCACTACTTAAAGTAAAGACAGAAGTAAGACCTGTAATTGGATCTCCGTCACTATCGGCCGTATCATCTGACCCAGCATCTTGTGTGGTTACTGAATAACCCGCCAAAACACCAAATTTTACTTGATATTGTCCAGCGGCAAGGCTACTAAAATTATACAATCCACCGCCCGCAGTAGTCGTTGAGTCCAAAATAGTTCCTAATCCATCCAATAAATATACCTTGACCCCATCAATACCCGCTTCGCCACCATTTTGGATTCCATCGTGATTGGTATCTTCCCAAACAAAATTACCAACAGAACCACATAGCTCTGTTAATATCGTACCACAACACTGACCTAAACTACATGTAGAGCCACTTTGATCGGCCGTATAGGTATAAGTACCCACTTGTACCGCATCAAACGACATACTCGTCGCACTACTTATTGCTACAGGTCCAGACCCCGAATCTAAGTACCATTGATAATTAGTTAGTCCCGACACTGCGGTAAGCGTAACCGTATCTCCTCCTGCTGAGCAAAAAGGTACTGGAACCGTAGTACAAGAAGTGGTCAAATCATCTTCAATCCAGCTTCCATTACCTGGAGCAGAATCAGAATCAGATTCATTCATCGTCATCACTTCCGCCAAATTAAATATAACACCTTCCGAAACGACCGTTACAGAAAGAGTCAAAATAAGAGAATCCACTCCTGATGTCAGCGTGGCGCCAATATCCCATATTCCAGTTGTAGAATCATAGGACGTGCCTGTTGGGGCATTTGCATTTAAGAATGTTGTCCCTACGGGCACAGTATCCTTCACTGTTAATCCCGTAATGTTCGTATGCCCATCATTATAGGCAATTACCGTAAAGGTAACGACATCATTAATTGCTGATGTAGCAGCATCAGAAGATGATTCCAAAGATACATCTTGTCCCATTAGGTCTCCAGTACTACCAAGGAGTGAAAACCCTAATAAAAGGAAAGAAAGAATCAGATTTTTCATAAGAAAAAATTTAGTATAAGCATTAACATTTGAGAAAATCACAGATATAAAAAGATATAACATTATGCCAAAACCGTCAAAATCAACTAAACAATGTATCACATCGTTTTTTTTGGCAAAATGCCCTTCATATCTGTAAATAATTGCATCTAGAATATTTCTAGACCAATAGCAATACGGATATCCAACAGTAGAGTTGCAAAAAGAAAGTTACAAAACAAAACATCTACAATTAAACATGAATAATCTGTGGATGCTGCCTTTTTCAAACATATATTAGCACGTGCTGCCAACTTATACCCTGCCTATTACCACATTCTAAACTAAAACAAGCACATTGAATGAAGGCTATATGCAAGGCGTCCAGTCATTAAAATCTCAAAGACAAAAAGGATAAATGCCTATGGAATTTTGCGGAGAAACGGAGATAACACA
>CAYTLX010000255.1:0-2299 GCA_964438645.1 uncultured Saprospiraceae bacterium
AGCGCAGCGCTCAACCAACGAAGTCCGAAGGACAAGCGTCTCAACCAGCGCAGCGCTCAACCAACGAAGTCCGAAGGACAAGCGTCTCAACCAGCGCAGCGCTCAACCAACGAAGTCCGAAGGACAAGCGTCTCAACCAGCGCAGCGACTCAACCAGCGATGTCCGTAGGACAAGCGGCTCAACCAGCGAAGCGACTCAACTACTCCAAATCATCATTAACCCTTTAACAACAAATTTTTTTCAAGAAAGGCAATATCCAAGAATCCAAAACAGTTTATAAGGCTCATCAAAAGATAGTGGTTATAAAACAAATTTACATTGACGCAGGTAACTGGTTTTTAGACAAGAATGCTTTTTGCATAACCCCAAACGATTGTCAGTGTGAATGTTTTACCCCCCAAGGTAATGAAGCTATAAACGCTTTATAAGATTCCATCTCACCCTTTATTTGCGTCAAGTTTTTTTTTTATTTATAAAAACCATTGACGATGAAATCTTTAGCTGTGTTCTCCTTCTTACTTTTATTCGCTCTTCAAAGCGCCGATGCGCAATGCCTTTCGGGAAATTGTTATACAGGCATCGGCACCTACTTATACCCTAGCGGTGCAAAATTTTCTGGCCATTTTTCGAAAGGAAAAATTAATGGATACGGACGTTTAGTCTTCTCAGATGGTCGCATCTATGAAGGCGAATGGAAAAATCATTATCGAAGTGGAAAGGGTGTCATGCATTTTCCGAAAGGAGATGTCTATAAAGGCAGCTTCAAAAAGAGCAAATTTTATGGCTTCGGAACAATGGAATATGCCAATGGAGATGTGTTTCAAGGTCATTGGAAGGCCGATTTCCCAAACGGAAAAGGGACACTAAAATATCACAATGGGGATGAATATGATGGTCACTTTAGAGCGGGTAAACTCCATGGACAAGGCACCATGAAATATGCCAATGGGGAAAAATATGAAGGCAGTTGGAAGGCCAATCAAAAGGACGGGAAAGGGACTTTTTACATGACTAATGGGGAAGTAATCGTCGGCTTTTGGGGCGGTGATGAATATGTAGGAGAGCAGCCACAAGTGGTTTCTACGGCTAATACCCACCAAAATTCAGAGAATATTGAAAATACATCCATGCTTCGTAATTGTAATAGTAATTATTGCGGAAGCGGACGTGGAAAATATAAATATACCGATGGCTCCATGTATGTTGGGGAGTTTAGTGGGGGCATCCCACGTGGACAAGGCATTTGCTACTATGCTAGTGGTGATAAATATGATGGAGAATGGGGGATTGCAGGACCCAATGGTCATGGCACATATTACTTCCAAAATGGTCGAGTCGCCAATGGTATTTGGTCAGATGGTCGCCTAGTACAAACTCAAGACGAAATCACGCCAATAGACATACCCGATGGCTCCAATATAGACTATGACCCTGCGGTCAAGCTTTGGGCGATAGTCATAGGTGTAAGCCAATATGAATATTTACACAAGCTAAATTACTCAGATGATGATGCCTACCGTTTTTATGGTTTTCTCAAAAGCCCCGAAGGAGGAAGCATTCCTGAAAATCAAGTCCGCGTGTTGGTCGATGAAGACGCTACACGAAAAAATATACTTGCTGCAATGAACGATGTTTTTGGAAAAGCCGATGATAATGACATCGTGATGATGTACTATTCTGGTCATGGTATCGCTGGTTCTTTTTTGCCCGTAGATTACAATGGATTCCAAAACAAATTGAAGCATGAAGAAGTAATGGCCATCCTAAATGCCAGCCGAGCAAAGCATAAGATATGCCTTGCAGACGCCTGTTACTCAGGCTCTTTACTCGCTATGAAATCTGCTCCTTCACTCATTGAAGATTTGGCGGTAAAAAGACGTTTTTATGCGGCTTTCGACAAGAGTAAGGGCGGAACCGCTATCCTGCTGTCTTCTCAAGCAGATGAAGTCTCCTTAGAAGATCAAGGATTGCGGGAAGGCGTTTACACCCACTTTCTAATTCGTGGACTAAAAGGAGAAGCGGATTTTGACCATGACAAAGTGGTAGAAATTGATGAATTGTACCGATTTCTTTCGAAAAATGTCCACGACTACACCGCTGGGGTTCAGACACCTGTCCTCAAGGGAAAATTTGACAGAACGATGCCTGTTGGCGTCTTAAGATAATCAGTTGGACTTCTGGTTGCTCCCTCCAGTTTCTAGGAGTACTATTGATTTTACACTATTGGAATGTAGCCAGGAAATGCTTTTGCGTTTCTTGGTTTTTTTTATGACTTAGTTGTGCTGCGCACGTTCATTT
>CAYTLX010000255.1:2399-3983 GCA_964438645.1 uncultured Saprospiraceae bacterium
GCCATGCTAGGATGACTAGGTTTCCCTTGTTTTAGTAGATTGGTTTTGCTCAGGCGGTCACATATTCCTGCCGACCCAATTTCTTCAACATCCGCGCATGATCCGCAATCGCTGCGCCAAAAGTTGGTTGATGATAATAGGGAAGTCCATATTTTTTGGCCGTTGCTTTGACTATTTTAGAAATTGCTGGATAGTGGACATGACAGATAGTCGGAAATAAATGATGCTCAATCTGAAAATTAAGCCCACCGACTAACCAAGTCAATAACTTAGAGCCGTTTCCAAAATTACTGGTTGTCCTTAGTTGATGTACTGCGACAATGTCTTCCATCTTATGGTCATCATTGGGCTCTGGAAAAGCCGTCTCTTCAATCACATGGGCTGGCTGAAAAACCAAACTCAAAATCAATCCCGCAATAAAATGCTTGACCATAAAAGCCGTAAGAATCACCCAAATAGGAACGCTCAATACCACAATCGGCAAAACAATCATAAAGAATATATACAAGGCTTTTGTCAAAAATATTCGAGCAATCGCTTCTTTATAGGTTGCTTCCTGCTTCAAAATACCCATTTTTCGATACAACGCCAAATCCTTAAAGTCTTTGCCGACCACCCAATAAATAGTCATCAAACTATACAAGAACCAAGCATATAAATGCTGATAATTATGGGCTTTCAATTTTTCAGTTCTAGGTGTAAAACGCATCAATTTTCCTGGATTCAAGTCCTGATCCAACCCATAAATATTGGTAAAAGAGTGATGCAATACATTGTGCTGCAAACGCCAATTGATTGCACTCCCACCAGCCATATTGATTAAATTGCCCAATAGGGTATTAATCCATTTTTTCTTGGAGTAAGAGCCGTGATTGGCATCATGCATGATGGATAATCCCACACCCGACATCCCCAAAGCCATCAGGATATATGCCGCAAATACGCCCCATGTTCCAGCTAAAACACCTGTCAACATCAAAATATAAGGGACGACATATAGCGAAACCATGAATATGGTCTTTACTTTCATGCGCGTATTTGCATATTTTGAGAGATTATTCTCCTTAAAATAGGCATTTACATTTTTTCTTAAATCTTTGGTGAAGTCCTTGTATTGACCACCCCTAGGAAACTTTACTAATTCCATTTATTCTAACCTTTGGTTGCGAAATAATTCTATTGTTCCGTGTTCTCTGCACGTTAAACGGTGCAAAATAGGTAAGATTATCCGTTTTATCATTCTTTTTTATATGTTTTTTGCATTTGATGATTTTTGTCACTTGGAGCAGGCTATGCCCTTTTGGTCTTTGGGACGGTAATTGGTCTTTGGGACGCTTCGCTTTGGTCTTTGGGACGGGCTTCGCCCTTTGGTGCTACCGCAGCGGCATACTTCTACGGCGTGTACGTTGCGGTAGTATGTCGCTGCGGTAGCACCAAAGACCAACAGCGACGTAGGAGCGCACCAAAGACCAACAACGACCAACGGGAGCGCACCAAAGACAAAAAAAATCAATACATTTGCACCTAACAATGAGTATTTTAAAGAAATTAGCGGGGGATACGGCCATCTATGGACTGAGTAGC
>CAYTLX010000256.1:0-3964 GCA_964438645.1 uncultured Saprospiraceae bacterium
GTTGCTGGTTGCTGGTTACTGGTTGCTGGTTGCTGGTTACTGGTTGCTGGTTACTAGATGCTGGTTGCTGGTTGCTGGTAGATGGTGGTACGAATTTGCTTTGTCCTAAAAGAATAAATTGTAGGTCTCGGGTGGTAGCAGCGTTGCGCCGTTGCGTGATACCCAAGTCTCGCGACGGGCTAAAGCCCATCTTACTGGGCGGTAGCACAAAAAGTAAGGTTCCCGAAGCTATCCAGCAATTAATCGTCATCCCGATACCAATCCGCATAAAAGACATAATTATCGGCAATGCGCTTGACGGTATCCTTGAAGGCTTCTTCACTCAAAGACTTTACTTTTTTGGCAGGAACTCCTGCATAAATACAGCCTGATTCGATAATTGTATTTTCTAAGACAACGGCTCCTGCCGCAATAAGTACATTGTCTCCGACGACGACATGATCCATCAAAATAGCGCCCATGCCTACCAATACATTATTGCCTATCGTACAACCATGGACTATTGCCCGATGCCCTATTGATACATTATTACCAATCGTGGTAGGAGCTTTTTTGTAGGTGCAATGAACAATAGCTCCGTCTTGAATATTAACTTTATTGCCCATTTTTATCCAATGAACATCACCGCGAACTACAGCTTGAAACCATACACTACAATCATCTCCCATCTCCACATCTCCAATAACCGTCGCATTTTCCGAAAGGTATATGTTCTTGCCAAATTTAGGCTTTTTGCCTTGAACTGCTTTTATTAATGCCATTTAATTTCACTTTTTCAACGGGCTAAAGCCCGTTTTACCTACCTTTTCAACGGGCTAAAGCCCGTTTTACTTGAAGCCGTTTTACTTTACGGGTTCTACACGATAGCCGGCATGTCGGAGTAAATTTATGACCCCAAAGCTGGCTCCTAAATGCCCTGCTCCGACTGCAAAAAACATACTCCCCTCCTTCATCTTTCCTTCCATCACAGGTATCCAATTACGGTTACGACCCACTAACAAAAACTCCTTAAAATCATTTCCAGACATTTCGTCCATCATATCCACCATTTTGTTGATATCACGTTCGCTATATATTTGAGCCAAACCGTCAAGGCTACTTGTTTCGGTAGTATCTTTTATCCCTTCAACCAGCATGGTAGCCTGCTGTTCTAAAGGAATACTATCAAACATGGACATTTGATACATAGCTGTTTCTAGACCACTCATCGGTTTTTTCTGCTCTTTGGCCATTTCCATTATCTTCATCTCATAAGAAACCATATCTACTTCTTGGTCCCCACCAGCTTGTGGATTCTCGATCATCATCGAAATAAACATCGGCTTTAGTTTTTCTAAAATAAAAGCTGGAAGCCCCGACTCCTTCAATTTTTCTGAAACCAATTTGTAGTCATCATCACTCAACAAGTCCTTTAATGTTTTGTCCTTCATCATCATTTTAGGCATCAAAGCAAATAGTGAAGCGGGATTCATTGATTTTTCCATATCTATCTCAAAAATCACTTCTTTGCTGCCCGTAATGGCATCTTTGGTTTCATCATCCAAGAAGAAAGATTTCTTATCAATCAAATGAATCGTACCATAAAGATAGGATGCGACAGGCAGTCCGTTACCTGAAATCCGCCATAACAAAGCTTTCGCCAATGGCTTAAATGGTTTATTATCAGCAACTTGTACAGCTTGCGTAGCCGTAGAAGTCTGGGCTTTCCCCGCAAACAAACCCAAAAAAGTCAGAAATAGAAATAGAAAAATACGTTTCATAAAAGGGTCATTTTTTTAGTTAAGGGGCGTTCCAAGATAATTATCGTATTAAAGTAACCTGTCCTACTTGATTTTGTTCTTCGCCTTTACAACCAAATTGGGCACGGTACAAAAATACACCTGGATTTACTTCTTGACCTGCAAACCGACCATCCCAACGCTCAGCGGGGTTGTCTGTATAAAAAACTCGATTGCCCCAGCGATCAAAAATCTCCAAAACTTTAAATTCATCCAACACCACAAGGGGCGTATCAAAAGAAAAAGTTTCATTCAACCCATCATTATTAGGCGTAAACGCACTTGGGAAAAGTAACTTTTCGCAATTCACTTCATTAGGATCAACGACTGTTATGGTAAACTCATCCTTAGCAATACATTGACCAGTATTCGCTTGAAAGGAATAAGTCGTTGTTTGGGTGGGCATGACGATTGGGTTGCTAATTGTCCCATCATTCATTTCGTTATCAGGCAGCCATTGGTAGGTTATTCCGCAAGGTGAATTAGCATTCAACTGAACAGACTCGCCTAGATAGACAATGGTGTCTTTATTGATTATTTTATCTGGATTGAGATACAATTCTCTTATTCTTTTATCGGTCAAGGCACGGTTATAAACCCTAAACTCATCTATTAACCCCCTAAAATGAGTGTCTGTCACGCCCAAACAAGGACTACCAGATAAGTTTAAAGTGGAGCTATTTTTCATATTAATTCGGGTAGATGTTATTTTAGTACCCGCTAGCTCGCCATTATAATAGAGACGCATCCGATTGCCTTCTCTAACCAATGCCACATGTTGCCAACAATTATTACGATCTAACTTAATCTTAAAATCTGCTCGTTTAGAGCTATCCTGTACTGCTTCAACAATTAATTCGGCTGAATTGGCTTTATATCGTATAGACAACCCAGGAGACACTTTGCAATCACTTCTTTTGGAGACAATATCCATCAACCCCGTCTTAGGATAGGGCTTAAAATAAAAGCTCAAGGTAAAATCAGTGGTATTAAACTGGTTGTTTACAGTACCCAAAAAGACTAATTGGTTATTGATGCCATTAAAAGACAATGCTTGGCCTACTACACCGCATTCACAGGTCATAGAGACCGCATCAGGCAAAAACTTCGCTTCATGCTGATTGGATGGAGAATTATCTACAGTAGTACAATCATCAAAAGAAAAAAATCCAACCAAATTTTGGCTGGTTTGGCTTACGCCCAAAAATGACAAAAACACAAACCCGAGTACGAACGAAAAACTTAACTTATTGAAAGTCATTAGCTTATAGATATTTGGTGATTCAAACAAAACTATTACAGCAATAAACATGCTGAATAAATCATTGATGCTTTCGCAAAATAAACATTTAGCGCTCTATCTGCCAAAACACCCACTAAAAACGCAGGTACTTACGAGTTATTATAATAAGGTTGCTATTTAAAAAGATCCCCCAATCCACTCATTCCGCCAGGTAGGATATCATTGATAGAATTTTGCATCTCTGAAGCTTCTTTGATGGCTGCTTCTTCCAAGGCTCGATTGACTGCTTCAAGCACCATATCTTCCACTTCTTCCTTATCGGAGAGATTCACTTTATCAGGGTTGATCGTGATATTTAGAATTTCGCGAGCAGCATTGGCGGTAATAAGGATAGCACCATCTGAGAAATCATAGTCAAAGACCATCTCCTTGAGCTTTGCGCGCATAGCGTCCTGTTTCTTCTCGAAATCTCCAAGTAAATTGCCAAACATATTTTATTGTTTTTGATGATTATGGTCAAAAGCCTACTGACGTTGTTCAATACTGGGTCTATCTGCTTTATTTTCTAACCTATAATCCCCTTTTTTCCAATGCAAAAAAACCATTAAAAGAATCAGACCAGCCAAAAAAATCGCTGAAAACTTCAAAAATCCTTTACTAAAAAGTAATCCTGATTGATTGGTTTCTTTTTCTTCCACAGATCGTATTTTCTGCAAAGATAAGATAAAAAAATTTACTCAGGTAATCCAATTTCTTTAACAACAATGGTTCGGTAAAAAAACAATACTCCGACGTAGCCTGCCACGCCTCCAACTTCTTCCTTGATTAAGGCAAAATTTGAAGGTATTTGAATCAATGGTTCGGTCATTTTTTTTTTTTGCAAAAAAGTAGCAATAAACCCAATAAGCACGGGCTTTTTTCTATTTAATGCAAGTTATGTTTT
>CAYTLX010000257.1:0-3933 GCA_964438645.1 uncultured Saprospiraceae bacterium
CTGGTTACTGGTTACTGGTTACTGGTTACTGGTTACTGGTTACTGGTTACTGGTTGCTTGTTACTGGTTACTGGTTGGATAAAAAAAAGCAGAACCTTGCGGCTCTGCTTTTTTATGAAATTGGAATTCCTGCTAATCTTTATTTTTTAGGACTAGTTTTCTTGTCTTTTCCTTCTTTTTTTAGTTCGATGACCAGCTTGTCTTTATCCTTGTTGAGCTTTGCAGCAAAATGACTTCCTTCTGGTGGATTCTCATTTAGGATAAATTCCGCAAGGGGATCTTCAATATATTTCTGAATGGCTCGGTGTAAAGGTCGAGCGCCATATTGTGGATCAAAGCCTTTTTCGGAAACGAAAACTTTAGCTTCTTTGGTTAATTCCATAGAATAATCCAAATTATTGAGTCTCTCGAATAATCCAGCCAATGAGATGTCAATAATCTTAAAGATGTCTTCTTGGCTTAGGCTATTGAATACCACAATGTCATCAATTCTATTCAGAAACTCTGGCGAGAAAGTCCGCTTTAAAGCCGATTGAATCACTGATTTATTGTGTTCTTCTCTGGAGCTTACCTTTGATTTTGTGGCAAATCCCACACCTTGTCCAAAATCCTTTAGGTCACGCAATCCAATATTGGATGTCATGATGATTAAGGTGTTTTTAAAGTTGACTTTACGGCCGAGACCATCTGTCAATTGACCATCATCCAAAATCTGCAATAAGATGTTATAAACATCTGGATGCGCTTTTTCGATTTCATCTAGTAAGACGACAGAATAAGGCTTTCTACGCACTTTTTCGGTCAATTGTCCACCTTCTTCAAAGCCGACATAGCCTGGAGGCGCTCCAATCAAACGACTGACCGTGAATTTTTCCATATATTCACTCATGTCGATACGAATCAACGCATCTTCGGAGTCAAACATCTGACGAGCCAATACTTTGGCTAATTCTGTCTTACCGACACCTGTTGGGCCTAGGAAGATAAATGTGCCAATCGGCTTAGATGGGTCTTTTAATCCCACTCTGTTTCTTTGGATGGCTTTGGTGATTTTTGCGATGGCTTCGTCTTGACCGACCACACCTGTACGCAAATTATCATCCATTTTGACCAGCTTAGCACTTTCTTTCTGGGCAACACGCTGTACCGGAATGCCTGTCATCATAGAAACCACTTCGGCAATCTGCTCTTCGTCAACAGGATAACGCTTAGATTTGCTTTCTTCAAGCCAGTTTACTTTCGCAATGTCCAATTGGCGAATGAGTTGAGTCTCTTCGTCTCTTAAGTCCGCCGCTTTTTCGTATTGTTGGCCTTTTACCGCAAGGTTCTTCTTCTCTTTTAGCTCATCCAATTGCTTTTCTAGCTCTTCGATGTGCTTAGGTACGTGGATATTCTTCAAATGTACTCTTGCGCCGACTTCGTCCATGACATCAATGGCTTTGTCGGGTAAGAATCGGTCAGAAATATATCTATCACTCAAGGATACGCAAGCTTCAATGGCTTCCTTAGAATAGGTTACATTGTGAAATTCTTCGTATTTGTAGGCGATATTCTTTAAGATATGGACGGTTTCTTCTGCTGAAGGTGGATCTACCACGACTTTCTGAAAACGTCTTTCCAGAGCGCCATCTTTTTCGATATACTGTCTGTACTCGTCAAGTGTGGAAGCTCCGATACATTGAAGTTCGCCCCGTGCTAAGGCCGGTTTGAAGATATTGGAAGCATCCAAAGAGCCTGTGGCTCCACCAGCACCGACCATGGTGTGAATCTCATCAATAAATAGAATAACATCCCTAGATTTTTCTAATTCGACCATGATGGCCTTGATGCGCTCTTCAAATTGACCACGGTACTTGGTACCTGCCACCAAAGCGGCTAAATCAAGCATGACGATTCTTTTTCCGAATAGCGTTCTGCTGACTTTTTTCTGTTTGATGCGAAGTGCCAACCCTTCTACGATGGCCGTTTTACCGACACCAGGCTCTCCAATTAAAATCGGATTATTCTTTTTACGTCGGCTCAAAATCTGCGAGACTCTCTCGATTTCGCTATCTCTACCGATGATTGGGTCGAGTTTATCATTTTCCGCAAGGTAAGTGATGTCTCTACCAAAATTATCTAAGACGGGGGTCTTGGAGCGACTTTCGCCTTTTCTGCTTCCCGATGAGAATTTGCCGAATTGTCCACCTTCTCCTTCGAATGGTTCATCAGGATCATTGCTAGATGCTTCCGCAAAAAAGTCGGTTTCTCCGAAAGATTCCATGTCTTGCTTGACAAAATTTAACTCTGACAGAAAGCTGTCGTAGTTCAAGCTAAAATCATGTAAGATGTCGGCGACTTTATCTTCACTTTTGAGCAAAGTAAGCATAATGTGCTCGGGCAGTACTTTATCATTTTTCATGGATTTTGCTTCCAAATAAGTGATGCGAAGTACTTTTTCTGCACGGCGATTGAGCGGTAATTTTCCTACGGAAAGTCCTGCATATCCTCCTGCATTAAATTCAATTTCTTCTTCAATACGAGAAGAAAGTTGGTCTATATCAACGTCCAGTGCGTCTAGAACTCTAGCCGCTAGATTGTTTGATTCTTTAATCAGACCTAGTAGAAAGTGCTCTGGCCCAATATAATCTTGGCCCAATCTAATGGCTTCATCTCTACTTTTTGCGATTACTTGCTTAGCAAGTTGTGAAAGTTTCCTATCCATTTTTGGTCATTTGTCGTATTACAAAGACAATATTAGGGATATTTGCTTGATAAAACAAATATCATTTGTCTTAATTTAATGATTCTTTACCTATTTCTTTTGCGAAAGCTATAGTACGTTGAGTGCAAACGCTTTGTTGTCCGTTTTGGTATATAAAATATCTCGATGTCTTCGCCTTTACAGGAAAAGACATTTATTTGCTATGGGCAATACGCTTTTCGACCAAATAATTGTTCCGATGTATGGAGTTTCGGGAAATCATTTCCGCAAGGAATCCAGTCACAAATAGCTGCGTGCCCATGATAATGGCTAAAATCCCAAAATAAAATAAAGGCCGATCCGTAATGCCGTATTCATGGTAAAAAAGCTTGGCAAAGGATAAGTAAACCAAAATAAGAAAACCAATAAAAAACGCCAAAGCCCCTAGTGAGCCGAAAAAGTGCATGGGTTTTTTGCCGAATTTGCCTACAAACATGATGGAAATCAAGTCTAATGGGCCATTGATGAAGCGCATAATGCTCCCAAATTTGGTGACGCCGTATTTTCGGGCTTGGTGCTGAACGACCTTTTCGCCGATTTTTTTGAAGCCTGCCCACTTGGCAATGACTGGGATGTAACGGTGCATCTCGCCATATACTTCAATGCTTTTGACGACATTGCGACGATAGGCTTTTAGTCCACAATTAAAGTCGTGTAGGTAAATGCCACTTAATTTTCGGGTAACCGCATTGTATAATTTAGTCGGAATGGTCTTAGAAATAGGGTCATGGCGGACTTTTTTCCAGCCAGAGACTAAATCAAATCCATCCTTCATGATCATCCGATATAATTCGGGTATTTCTTCGGGATTGTCTTGCAAATCCGCATCCATTGTGATGATGACATCCCCTTCCGTGGCTTCAAAGCCTACATTTAATGCGGCTGATTTGCCATAATTTCTTTGAAATTTGATGCCGCGAACACTAGGATTCGTTTGGGTCATGCCTTCAATGAGCGCCCAAGAATTGTCGGTGCTTCCATCGTCAATAAATAGTATCTCATAGCTGAAGTGGTTGGCATCCATCACTTTGCGGATCCATGCTTCCAATTCTGGCAATGATTCATCTTCGTTTAATAGCGGTATAACAACAGAAATATCCATCGTGCAAATTTAGTCATATTATTATCAATTATAATGCCTATTTTGGGAATATATTTTATTTTTGGGTTGAAAGTTGAGCCGCTTCGCT
>CAYTLX010000258.1:0-3922 GCA_964438645.1 uncultured Saprospiraceae bacterium
AAATTACAACTAATGGCTATCGAGCCGAAGCGGCATTTTCAACCGCCACTTCCTTCCCGAGCACACCATCGACCAACACTTGGGCTATCGCTAAATTACTAAAATGATTAAGCGCAAAATCTCTAGCTTCTTGTCCGATTTCCTTCATGCGCTTGGGGTTATCCTTACAAAATTGAATATGATGCACAAATTCTTCGGGCGTATCCGCAATCAAAATATTTGCATTATGGGTCGCTTCGATACCTTCTAATCCCAAGCTTGTGGTAATGATTACTTTCCCGAGCATCATCCCTTCAATTATTTTGGCTCTAATGCCGCTACCAGACAATAAAGGCACAATCATGACCGAATGACTATTAATAAAGTCGGGGGCATTTTCCACTTCTCCATAAAATCTCACACCCGGAATCTTCAAATTCATCAATGAATTGGGCGTCTTTTTCCCAGCCACATGAAACTCCAAATCAGGGGATGCCTGTGCGATTCGTGGCCAAGCTGTTTCCAAAAACCAATTTAGTCCTTCTACATTCGGCATCCAGTCCAAAGAGCCTATAAATGACAAGGACATGGGTTGATCAAAAGCCGAATTATCTGGCTCATATAATGTCTCATCCAAGCCGATAGGCACGACAATACTCTTTTTGGTTAAACCTAATTTTTGGAATTTTTTTAAGTCCGAATTGGCAATAGCGACAAATAAATCCACTTTATTCATGGCGCCTAATTCAAATTTGCGCAAGCGAGCCGAAGCACGATTGAGTATAATTTTTTTCGGTAGAGATTTAGAATTGGCGGCAATGTGCGCCCATATTTCATGTTCCACATTGTGCGTCCGCATCGCAACTATCGCTTTTGAATGCTTGCGAATTACGTCAATATAAGGCGCCAAAATGATGGTTTCAATAAAAACCATGTCAAATTGTCCTTCTTCTAAGATTTTTATCAATTTTTGACGGAAGTCCACCGTAATAAAGCGATCGACATGAAAACTCTTAGATGTAAAAAAATTAGATAAGACATTGAGATAATTGACAGAATTGTCCAAATAGGACGTCTCAATCGACTGATAATGGTCAAAATTGGCGGGTAATTGGGTCAAATCAAAGAAATGCTTCCTAGTATTCATCGACAAAAGCGATACTTCATGCCCCAAATCTCTCAGTGCTTTCGCCAAAAAAGTGACTGCGATGGACTCGCCATCATTTAAGGGGTAAGGAAATTTTTTTGTGAGTTGAAGTATTCTCATTTATTGCTATTTGCCTTCGCTTTATCATTAACGACGTTTTAGAAAAAACATTGCCAAAGAAAATCACTTGAATTAGAAAAATGGGGGATGCAATGATACCATTTTTTGGCTAATCTTCCGACATAAGTGCTTCAATTCCTACCAAAGATGCTGGACATACGCCTTTTTCGGTAATTAAGGCGGTCACCAAACGGGCTGGGGTTACATCAAAAGCATAATTGGCTACGGGACTACCTTCTGGAGTGATTCTTACTTTGGTGATGGATTGGTCATGCAATCCATACATATGAGTCACTTCATCTGGACTACGCTCTTCAATCGGTATCTCCTGAATACCATCATCAATCGTCCAATCAATCGACGAAGAAGGTAGCGCCACATAAAAGGGTATATCATTGTCTCGGGCTGCCAAGGCTTTCAAATAAGTGCCTATTTTATTGGCGACATCTCCAGTCCTAGTTGTCCGATCACTTCCGACCAAAACCATATCAACCATGCCATGCTGCATTAAGTGTCCACCCGTATTATCGGCAATAATGGTATGGGGCACACCATGCTGTTTTAATTCCCAAGCGGTCAATCTTGCCCCTTGATTGCGTGGACGAGTTTCATCCACCCATACATGCACTTTTATACCCGAATCATGTGCTAGATAAATGGGTGCTGTCGCCGTCCCATAATCGTCTGTGGCTAACCAACCTGCATTGCAATGTGTCAAAATATTAACCACATCACCTGATTTTTCTTTGGCAATATCCCAAATTATTTCCAACCCATTTCTACCTATATTTTCACAATTTCTAATATTATTATATTGGTATAATTTTGCCACCGTTCTAGCTTTCATAAAAAGCTCATTATCAATGTCTTGCGACAAAACAAACCCTCCTATCAAATCAATAGCATAAAATAAATCGACCGCCGTGGGACGTGATTTTTTTAGATATTCTAGGGCGTCTTGAAAGCTCTTTTTAAAATTATCGGACGCCAATGCTTCCTTCACGGCAAAAGCGACCCCATACGCTGCGGTTGTCCCAATCAACGGAGCTCCACGCACCTTCATATTATGAATGGCATCATAAAAATCTTGCACTGTAGAAAGCGTCTCAAAGGCCAATTCAAAAGGTAATTTTCGCTGATCAATAATCTGAATCTTTTCGTCTTCATCCAGCCAAATAGCGGTATAATTCTGCCCATTTATTTTCATGACATTTGCTTTAGTTTAAAGGATATAATCTCATTTGTGCCCCCAAATATTTTAAATCGTTCGTCCACACGATGTCCAACAACCCAACATATTTTCCCATCTCCAGACTCCATAATCCATATTTTTTCCTTTTCAGGAACAGACAACTTTAACCCCGACAAAAAGTCCTTAATCTTTTTGCTTTTACCCCCCATTCCGAAAGGTTGAAATCGGTCTCCCGCTTTTCGCTTGCGCAAAATTAGTGGAAAAACCATCTCATCTTTGGACAACCAAATCGTTGCTTCATCATCAGGTAAGCGCTGCCCATGATAAGTTTGCGTCTCCCAAGACAACTTAAACTCGGGGGTCAAAATCGGCTCTTTAGACCAAGATTCTATCTGATATGTCTGCCCTGAATCTTCCGCAAAATCCGTCACCAACAAGTAGTCGCCATGAATGACAACTCTCTTTTGGGCAGACAAAAACACCTTACTAGACTCCCCCGAGCTCAAAATATCCTGGACTTGACTTTCATTAAACCCGTATTCCTTTAATAGGTAAAAAAGGATGGTTTTTGCGGAAGCCAATCGACTAATTTGCTTTAAATCAATGCGTACTTCATCGGCATCTTGACGGACATACATCTGACGTGCAGCATCAACATACTCCTTTATCAAAACTTCTAAATCACTCATTATCAAGGCACTATGTGCAATATTCTGAACAACTGAAGGATTAATTTCAGCCAAGAAAGGCAACACTTTATGGCGAATTAAGTTCCGAGCATATTTTGTTTTTGCATTGGAACTATCTTCTCTCCAAGCGATATCATTTTCTTTTGCGTAAGCGAATATGGCTGACCTTTCGGCAAAAAGTAAAGGGCGCAAAATAAATCCATTTTGCGCTTTAATTCCATGCAAGCCCGCAATTCCAGCTCCACGTGTCAAATTAAAAATCACCGTCTCCGCAATATCATTTTTTTGATGCGCCACGACTATCCATTGGGCATTTATCTCTGCCCTAGTTTTTTCAAACCACTCGTATCTAATCTGTCGAGCCGCTTCTTGGATAGAGATTTTATGATTTTTTGCGTAAGCAGCCGCATCCACATCTAGCTGATGATAGACAATATCATTCATTGCACAAAATTCTTGGACTAAAGCGGCATCGCCATCAGATTCTTTGCCACGAAGCTGAAAATTGACATGCGCAATTTCAAAATCAACATTCATATCCAAAAAAAGATGCACCAAAACCATAGAATCTACTCCTCCACTGACGCCAACCAATAGTTTCGTATTTGTCTGAATAAGAGACTCATTATGGTTTATAAAATCTTGTAATAAGTTACTCGCCATTGAAATTTATCTTTAACAATCATCTGAAAAGACAAATGAAAGCACTTTGTTTTTGCAAATATGCCAATAATCTACTTACTTTGTACTAATAAATGGGCATATTTTTGAGCCTACTTTTTTTCTCCATCACCA
>CAYTLX010000259.1:0-3916 GCA_964438645.1 uncultured Saprospiraceae bacterium
AAGGCGTCAAGCCTGATAAGCTGACGGTATTCGTGGTAACGGTTTGCGAAAGCCATGTCGTAGCGCCTACGATCCGATATCGGATTTGGTAAGAATCCGCTCCTGTCACCGCTGCCCAAGAAATAGTTGCCGAGTTACTACTCAAAATAGTGGTAGAAAACTGGTTAGGAATCCCGCAACTTTCAGAGACCACAAAACTTTTCGTTTTTGTGCAGCTATTCGCATCCACTACGGCTACTTGATAGCTATTTGCCGCAAGGTTATTGATATCTTGAGTGGTCGCACCATTGGTCCAGCTATAATTATAGTTGGGCGTGCCCCCTGTCACCGACAAATTAATCATTCCATCTGAAGCACCAGGGCTCGCATCCGTAACTGCCCCAGACAGTATCAAGTCATCGGGTTGATGAATGACAAAAGACGCCGAAGCCGTTTGGCTATTCGCATCCGTAACGGTTACGGAGTAATTACCTGCGCTCAGATTGGTGCCATTTCCTGCGCTCCAAGCATAAGTGTAAGGAACTGCGCCCCCTGCCACAACGACTGCTACACTCCCTGTGCTTTCGCCAAAACAAGTTACATCCATCGGATTGACGATTAGGGTTAATGAATCCACTAAATAACACAAATCCAAAGACCAAGCATTCAGCGAACCGCCGTCATCAGTAAACAAATCTTGAACGGTCAATGTCCAATCTCCATTAATATCTTTTCCCACTAGGGAGTTTAATTGACCTAATGGCTGATAGGTTTCATTGCCGATTGGGGGGCAAGGGATCGAAGTATAAGAACTATTTGAATCATCATCAAAATTAATCAAAATGTTCTTTTCTCCATCACAAATTTGGTTAAACAATGGCACGTCTGTACCATCAGGAGCCGTGAGCTTTATTTTTAAATCACTAATCCACGAATGGGTAATATCTAAATTCTTTACTTTAATAGATGCCAACTCACCCATTTCGCTAATATGAATGGTTGATGTAATGGTAGTGGGCGACGATGCCAAAATTGTAATAGGGATGTCCGTTGCCGAGAAAATATTACAAATAATTGCTTCAGTCGTAAAGGAAAAAACATTGGAGATTTCACTGCCGCAAAAATTCATTGCTGTCACTCTCCAAAAATAATGTGTATCGGGATTAAGGTCTGCTGACACTTTAAAAGAGTCAACATTTACCGTCCCGGAAGTAACCAAGTTAGCTAAACCCGCATCCGAAAACACTTCTACAAAGTAGGATGCTGCATTAGCAACTGGTGACCATTTTAGTGTGGGTTGTATCCCCACGCCCGTTTCATTATCTGTAGGAAGCAATAGGTTGGTAGCAGAAGGCGCTGTATTGGCCACAAATACATTTAAGACTTTAGAGACCGTACCTGTCGAGCCTGTCACATCAAAATAAATATCATAACTACCTGACAATGAAGAAGATGCCGTAATACTCACATTGGACGTACCTGGTACAGCTAAGCTTTGTGGATTGGATACTATGTCCAATCCAACCGGCACATTAGAAGTAGCAATTGTGACATTTCCAGTAAAACCAGCAATAGACCCTAAATCCAAACTCATATTTTGAGTAGTCGGCGCACACAAGGAAATACTATCCTGGGAAAGCGTCACGGAAAATCCAGATTGTGCCGAACTTATCGTAAAATTAGTATTGCTTATATCAAAAAATACATTGTTGTGCCCTTTCACCATAATTCTTGCCGTAGTAGAAGTTTGGTTAGGCATAGTTACCAATTGGCTGCCATCATTTGGTGTACTTGTCGCCAAGGTGATTGGATAAGTATGTCCCCCATCCAAAGAAAGAAAGATGTCCACTAAAGCTGCATTTACTGGAGAAAGGTTCGTATTGGCGACATTCCAAGTCACCGTTTGATTGCTTTGTGCTGGCCAATCTACGGCCGTATTCGGTTGGGTCACCACAAAAGGCCCTGCCACCGCACTGGATGTAATCACCACATCATCGGTCTCATTACAGCCACCGCTAGGATGATTATCTCTTATCGTGACCCTAAACTTCATCGTTCTAGAAACAGAAGGTAGGACTTCCCACTGTGGTGTCGTATTGGTTAATATGGCCGAAAGGCTCGGAAAATACCGCTTAGAATCTATCGTCGGATTAATCGAACGAAATAAAGGCCCTACGGTAGAAGTAGCTTCTGGCGGCATATTACCGACTTCGCTATCCATCTGCTCCCAGCAGTAAGTAATCGGATCATTATCTGCATCGCTCCCTACTGCATCCAACACAAAAGGAGTGGAAACAGGAATTGTATAATCTGACCCACCAGCTACGGTTGGTTTTTGATTATTCAAGGCGACAGTTGTAGGGCAGCCACTACTCAACCCCGACGTAATGTTGGCATGTATTTCTTGCATACTAATTGTATGAAAATAGTCATCACTATTACTTTGCACATTAGGAAAACAAATCCCTGCATACCCCATGATGGTCGAAGCACTCCCTGGTTCCATCGCCGTAGGGTCATTGCGATTACAAGCGTTATTTTGCGTGTGGTTAGCCCCAAATTGATGTCCCATTTCATGTGCCACATAATCTATATCAAAAGGATCACCCACTGGCGCTCCGCGGCCGGTCACCCCTTCGGCTTTATAAGATGTACAAGGAGAATGCAACGCCGCAATACCTCCCCCACCAGTACTAAATACATGCCCAATATCATAATTAGCGGTACCGATAACATTATCAACAGTGGCCTGATTTTCACTTAGCATGGTATTTCCATTGTTATTGGTATATGGGTCTGTATTAGCATCCAAATAAATAAGCTGATCGTTATTTCCAATAATCACCATCGTCAGCGCAAACTCTCTTTCATACACGCCATTGACCCGAGTCATCGAAGTATTCATGGCGGCCAATGCACCTGCCACGGTTCCCCCATGAAACTGCGCATATTCGCCTGTACAAGCCAAAGCCAGTCGATACGTTCTAAATTGACAATTGCCATATTCTGGAGCATCTCCCATTTTTTGCGCAAGCTTATCCCCTTCTACTCCACACAAAAAGGGTTCATCATTGTCAAAATCTTTTTTATAATAAGACATATAGTACTTGGTATCTTCCGTAGAATAAGGATCAATAAACCAGCTTCCATTTGCATCGATGACCATTGCATGGAATCCTTGCGGAGAAATATCAAATCGCAGAGTAGCCGTCGGATCATCTATCCCCCACCCTTTATAGGATTTTATTTCTGGGTATTTTTCAGCGAGTGCTTTCGCAAAAATAGAAGCTTCGACCACCTTAAATCGCTGCATTCCCTTATCAGGAACGGGCAACTCCAAAACCATCGATTGCTCGGGCTCTATTCCCGGCTCCCATTGTGGCACATCAGACAATTTCTTTTTAACTCCCTGAAAATCAAGGCTTAACATCCGATATTGATTAGGCTTAATCTGCTTGGCGGATTCTGATACGGTAATCGTTTCTTCAGCTACCTCCTGCCATAGGTTTTGCGCTTGCGCTAAAAAAGAAAAACTTACCCCAAAAACTATAAAGAAAATTCTATTCATCATCTGTTTATTTTTATGGTCTGCTTGATTTTAACATCCAATCTCAAAGGAACGGAATTTGACCTAAAAAGATACGAGAAAATAACTATTTGTCGGTCATTAGCACTTGACTTTTGGTCGGCGTTTAGCTTTTGCGACAGAGCTTTGGGCACACCCATCCCTAACCCTCTATTCTTCCAAATGATTATTTCCTAGGATAACGGACTTAGCGATCCAGTTCGGTGCATGTTTGTTCCCAAAACGCCAAAGGCATTTAAACGTCCGAAGGACAAATTGAACGCCGAAGGCAAAATGAACGTCCGAAGGACAAATTGAACGTCCGCAGGACAAAATGAACGCCGAAGGCAAAATGAACGTCCGCAGGACAAA
>CAYTLX010000260.1:0-3914 GCA_964438645.1 uncultured Saprospiraceae bacterium
TGGGGGTGGACTAATCAACCAACCAACTTAAATACTCGTATCGCTCCGCTACTCGCAGGTGCAAAATAAATTTCACAATCCATTGCCTGCGGGGGCTTCCACCTTGATTTTATCTTGGCTTAAACCTTCCAATAACAGAAGTAAATACCGCAAAATGAATGGTGTTCTTATTTATTTGAAACCCGCTAAATCTCCCTTAAAAAAGGAGAGTAAAGGTACACCATTCATTTTGCTATCGCTTTTCTTTCAATAAGTGTTCAAGTGCGCAATCGCTCAATTGAACTAATATCCTTCCAAAGATGACGCAAAATTTCCTATTTATCGCATTTACTAACCCCTTCTTATTCCCTTTACAAATGGGAACGGTGTGGGAAATAGTAAATTTTGCTGGCATTCTTGTTCATTTTTGCGCAAGCAGCCCTAATGTCCACATGCCAAATAAACCAACTCCAAAACACCCTTAGCCGCTTGCTTTGTTTTATTGACCGTTAAGAAACCGCATATCGTGGGCGGTAGCACCTTTAAGCGTTCAAATAATACCATCAGTTGAACCATTGAACAAGATTCATTTGAACAATACTGCTCATTTACACTCCCGAAATACCCGCACATCGCAGCTTGCGCAAATATCCTTATCCAATTGAGCATAAATGGAAGCAATCGCCATCCGTTTATCGACAAAGAAATTTTCAGCACCTATCTTATCATAAAAACCCCCTTTTCGTAAGACATCTTGGGCGACTAATTTTAGGTTAGCGAAATACAATCCCCCACCCTTTTCTTTCCATTTTTCCGCTTCATAACTCAGCCATTCTGCCGCAGCCAAATCAATAAAATTAATGCCCCTAGCAATAATCAACACATGCTTGTAGTCGGTTTTATTCAATTCTGCAAAGAACTCTGACACCGCTTCCACAGAGCCATAATAGATAGAGCCATCAATCCGTATCACTTTTAATTGTGGGCATTCCTGCAAAGAATCATCCCGTATAATATTCTTGAAATTACCAGATGGACTAACCGCCATTGTCGCAATATTGGGACTAGATGTGCGCTCCAAATAAAAGAAAAAAGATGTCAATACCCCCAATAAAATGGCAAATTCTAACCTAGGAATAAACATCGTACCTAATGCCGTTACCGCCAAAACAATCAACTCCCGCTTACTACTCCGTATCACTTGCTTGATGTGATGAAAATCTATTAGATTATAACCCACCAACAAGATGATGCCCCCCATCGCAGGCTTAGGCAAATAAGCCGCATAAGACTTGAAAAAAACCAAGACAATCACCAAAAAGGTAGCGGCAAATACCGCAGCCAATGGACTTTTTGCGCCAGCTTGTTGATTGACTCCTGAGCGGGTAAACGAACCAGAGCCCACATAACCATTAAAGAAACTAACCACCAAATTGGCGAGTCCTTGCCCGATAAATTCTTGATTACTATCAATCGTTTGGCGAGTACGCAAGGCAATCGCTCGGGCAATTGCCACAGCTTCCACCAATCCCAAAATAGAAATGGCTAAAGCACTTGGTGCTAATTTACGCAAGTTTTCCCAAGTGATATTAGGTACTTCAAAAGGGGGCAAAGCCTTTCTTATCTCTCCAACTGTCTCTATTCCATGGGCTTCCGCACCAATAAATACCGCTATCAAACTCCCAATAATCATCGCCAAAAGCATATAAAACTTGGGCAAGACCATCCTAATCAAAATCGCCGACACCAACGTCCCCATCGCCACCGCAAAAACATACCAATTGGCTTCCGATATATGGGCACTGATGTACCGAACAATCCCTATCAAAGGAGTGCCTTGCGGTACATGTATCCCAAATACATGCTTCAACTGCTTAAAAGCAATCAATATCCCAGCTCCTGCCGTAAATCCAATCACTACCGAATGAGACACAAAGTTGACCAATTTACCCATCTTGGCGATACCCATTATCAATTGGATAACCCCCACCATAAAGGCGATAAGTATCGAATACATGATAAATTCATTCAATTGGGTACTTGGATCCGCAAAGTGCTTAATGGCCGCAAAGGACATAATCGAAATCGCAGTCGTCGGCCCCGAAATCATCTGATTCGATGAGCCAAACAATGCCGCTATCGGCGGGGCAATCATCGACGCATAGAATCCATATACAGGCGGCAAACCAGCAATCATTGCGAAAGCAACCGATTGGGGTATAGATATAATCGTACCTGTAATGCCTGCTATTAAGTCAGATGTCAGTGTAGCCTTAGTCGTTTTGGGCAACCACTCTAAAAATGGTAAAAATCTGTGAATTACTTTCGCTTTGCTCAATTTTTATTGCTTTTTTCTGTATGGAGCCCACCCAAAAATAGACTTGCTCCTAATCGAATTTGCACGGGCTTAAAAACCCTAGCTTCATTATATTTCCCTTCATTGACAAAAACATTATGCATGCTTTTTGCCGCAAGGAGATTTACTTCTAAGTTTTCTTGTATCCGATAATGAATCCCCCCGATTACAGATAGCCGTATCTGCCGGAATCCATATCCTGAGTGGTCATTGTAGCCCTGTGTTGAAGAAGTGCAAATAACCATCCCATTCTCTAGTTTTTTGGTACGCTCGTACTTAAATCCATGTTGACGAGTATAAATGGGGGTGCTTATTCGAGCCCCCAAATCCACCTTAAACCCATCAAATAACTCATATTTTAAAGAAATCGGAATATGTAAATCCAATAAGCCAAAATTATTATTGACAGGTGCTCCCCCAGAAGACAATACCACCGTAGAATCGCATCCTAGATTTAAAATTTGCAGCTGTATTTCAGTAGAAGGAACTGTATCTATTATTTTAGAGCTCAATAGTTTAGAACTATAAGAACGATCAATTGCGAAGTTAAAGAAAGAGAAACCAAGCCCAGTACTTAATTCCATGCGACGGGTAAGCCTAAAATCAGCTCCCCCAAAAATAGAATATTGTAGCTTTGGGGTGAAACTGAACTTGGACGTATTACGTTCTTCGAAAAAATGCTTTTCCGCCATAGAATCAATCAAAATAGTATAAGAAACACCCGCAAACTCGTATGAAGCACTACTAGTAGATTCTAAAACGCGACCTACACCCGCCCCCACAGAAAAGCGCACCTGCGCCTGACTCGTACTTACTAAAAAAAGTAGGGCAATGAAGCATAATTTTTTCATAATTTATTTTTTAGTTGTCCACTCAATTTTACACCCACTTACATAGATTAATAAAAAAAAGGTCTCCACCCAAACTTGGAAGGAGACCCATTTTTCACTTTTCGTCTTCTTTTAGGAGTTCTTCCTTGATACCGCCCATTTCGTCCATATTCTTGCGATAATAAGTCCGATCATCGGGTCTAAATGGACGTGCAAACCATAAAGGTCTTCTTTCGCCATTAGGTCCTGGAGCAGGTCGGGTCATCTTCAACCATTCGTAAAAATTCTCCATAGACTTATTAGTGTCCACATAAATATCTCCATATTTGTCGTTAGGGCCGACATTTTCTAGGCGCACCCGTTGATGCCAACAATGCATACCGCTAATGGGATCAGGATGTACGGCATGAGTGATATTTTGGTGTACTCCGCCATCTGACCAGAAAATCCGCTTAGAGTCCGCATCCGAACTATCAAAAGGTCTAATGCCAGAAATAGTCTTCATCTTCCAGCCGCCATTGCCATCATTATCAATTTTTACGGTATTGGTCGCCCAGCGATTACCGACTTTATCTTCTGGTCGGCGCCATCTACCTAAGTGGTGAGACACCGCTACGACACCAGGTTTCATCCCTTCCGTGACCCATACTTTGTCCACAAAATAACCAATATCCGTATTCAATTTAATCAAATCACCCGTTTTTAAGCCAAAGCGATTGGCTTCTTGTGGGTGCATCCAAACAGGATTT
>CAYTLX010000261.1:0-3895 GCA_964438645.1 uncultured Saprospiraceae bacterium
TTTTTTTG
The DNA here is from genome assembly GCA_964438645.1 of uncultured Saprospiraceae bacterium. Classification (GTDB taxonomy): domain Bacteria; phylum Bacteroidota; class Bacteroidia; order Chitinophagales; family Saprospiraceae; genus HyVt-613. Next base: position 9 of record CAYTLX010000261.1, read on the forward strand.
GCGCCCCTATTTTTAGCCAAAAATCTGCGGAGACCTAAATAGTTGAGTTTCAGTTGAACGATTGCGCAATTGAACAAAATAAAGTTTTCTCCAGTCTGCTACTATAGACCACAACGACTTTTCGGAATAGTTAATTTTTTAACCACTCAGACCATGCTCTACTTCATTCCTACACCTATCGGTAATTTAGAAGATATGACCTATCGGGCGGTACGCACATTAGAAGAAGTAGATTTTATCTATGCCGAAGATACACGTACCAGCAAAAAACTGATGCAACATTTTAACATCTCTACCCCACTCCGCTCCTTTCATGCGTTCAACGAACATAAAGAAATTGAAAATATCATCGGCCTACTTGATAGCGGCGTCAATATTGCGCTCATCTCGGATGCAGGTACACCTGGCATCTCAGATCCAGGTTTTCTGCTCGCTAGAGCCTGCCGAGAAGCCAATATCTTAGTGACTACTTTTCCTGGAGCAACGGCACTTATTCCAGCGCTTGTATCCAGTGGACTGCCTTGCGACAAATTCCATTTTGAAGGCTTCTTGCCCCACAAAAAAGGACGGCGTAAAAGGCTAGAATACATCGCTTCCTTGCCCGAAACAGTTGTTTTGTACGAGTCTCCCCACCGCCTTGGTAAATGCATCGAAGAACTAGAAGCCATTTGCGGAAGCGAAAGGAAGGCCACCGTATGTCGTGAAATATCCAAACTCCACGAAGAAATCAAACATGGCACACTCGCCGAACTAAAAGCCTATTTTCCGAAAGGAAAGAAAGTAAAAGGAGAAATTGTCGTTGTGTTGGATCATGATGCGTCATTTTCTGCTTCCAAGTAACAAATTACCTATCTTTACCCACTAAAACACACCGACCATGAGTGACCTGATTTATTCCATTATATTAAGTATGGTACCGATTGCTGAACTACGTGGTGGCATTCCGTATGCCTTAGCCAATGGTATCTCGCCAGTGACCGCATATTTTGCCTGTACATTAGCGAACATTTTGGCTTTTCCGATAGTCTATATATTTTTTGGCTTTTTCCATGACATTTTCAACAAAATGGATTGGTACAAAAATCTTTTTGACAAACTAGTGATACGGACACGCAAAAAAGTAGGAGACAAAATCGAAAAATGGGGATTTTGGGGACTCATGATTTTTGTGATGATTCCGCTGCCTGTGACAGGAGCATACACGGGTAGTTTTGCCGCTTGGATATTTGGTATTGAAAAGAAAAAAGCCTTACTTGCGGTCTCTTTGGGTGTATTTATTGCGGGACTGATTGTCACAGCGATTTTCTTATCTGGTAGTCATGCGCTTGATTTCTTACTAAAAAAGATGTAATGGCTCCTTAGTTTTAGGAGGAGCACTCAGAAAATGTCCTTATGGCAAAAAAGCATTTTGGTACAGGCAAAAATAAATTGCTAGGGTTAATAGGTTATCCGCTTGGACATTCGTTTTCGCAAGCCTATTTTACCAAAAAATTTAAGCATGAAGGGCGCACCGACATTCAATACCAAAATTTTCCGCTAAAAGACATCTCGGAGCTTCCGCAAATGCTACAATCAAATCCTAATCTTATTGGATTTAATGTAACCATTCCTTACAAAAAAGCCATCCTACCCTATCTCTCTGATTTAGATTCGCTTGCGCAAAAAGTAGGAGCCGTCAATACGGTGGTCGTCCAAAATAATAAGCTAATAGGCTATAACACAGATGTTTATGGATTTTCCGAATCTTTAAAAAAACTCCTAAAAGACAACCCCCAACTACCGCAAAAGCACCGTGCACTGATACTCGGCACAGGCGGCGCATCGGAAGCGGTAAGGGTTGGACTTGATGGCTTGGGCATTCCCTACCAATTCGTCTCTAGGACGGCTCGGGATTCAACCATTTCCTATCAAGATTTGCGCAAGCAAGGGCTAAAAAGCTATACTCTAATCATCAATACCACTCCACTTGGTATGGCGCCAAATCTTGATGGTTTTCCTGATATTCCTTACCACCAGCTTACCCCCAAACACATCCTTTTTGACCTGATTTATAACCCAGCAGAAACGGCTTTCTTACAAAAAGGAAAAAAGTATCAAACTATTTGTAAAAATGGCAAGGAAATGTTAGCTTTGCAGGCAGAAGCTGCATTTAAGATTTGGGAAAATTCTAAGCCAATCGCCATGGGAGAAGTAATTACTTTTGGAAACGTAAAACCTGATAATCAATCAAGTCCACCGCCTACCGTTGACTTTGATAATACGCAGATTGCCTTTGCCTATAAATCCAATAAAGAACTCAAGGATACAGACCGTATTTTTAAGCTAATGAGTAAGGCGCGCTTAGTAAATATCGGCTCCAAACTCGGTGTACTTGCCTTAAAAATGCACCTACCGTTTGTCAAATCAATCGTAAAAAATAGCATCTATAAACAGTTTTGTGGCGGCACCACTCTGCTAAACTCCTTACCAGCCATCAAAAAACTGGCGGAATACAAAACACTGACCATTCTTGATTATAGCTCTGAAGGAAAAGACACCGAATCAGAACTAAACAAAACGATGAACGAAATCGTTCGTGCCATTGAATTTGCCAAAGACTATGATTCAGTTCCCATCGTAAGCGTCAAAGTCTCTGGGCTTGCGCAAGATGCACTATTAGCCAATTTACTGGTTGATGAGAATAATCTTAAGATGGATGATTTGAAAGATTATCGGAATTTTCTGAAAAGAATGGACAATATATGCCATGCCGCCAGCAAAAGAAACATCGTCGTCTATTTTGACGCCGAAGAATCTTGGATTCAGGATGCCATTGACCATGTGGTCACCATCATGATGCGCCGTTACAACAAAGAAAAAGCAGTCGTATTCAACACGTACCAAATGTATCGCCATGATCGCCTAGCAGCCATCATGAAAGCGCATGAAGATGCACGAAAAGATGGCTATATCCTTGGCGTAAAGACAGTACGTGGGGCGTACATGGACAAAGAACGGGCTAGAGCCAAAGAATTGGGCTACCCTTCTCCAATTTATCCCGACAAAAAAGGAACAGATAACGGCTATAATATGGCGATCAAGTATTGCCTAGACAATATTGATTCCATCGCACTTTGTAATGCAACCCACAATGCACTTAGCTGCCAGTTGCACGTTGAGCACCTTCACAAGCACAATATTCCTATCAACCACCCCAATCAGATCATCTCCCAGCTTTTTGGTATGAGCGATAACATCACCTTTAATCTTGCCGCAGCAGGCTATCGAGCTTCTAAATACCTTCCTTATGGCCCTGTCAAAGAAGTATTACCTTATTTGATTCGGAGAGCAGAAGAAAATACGTCCATCACAGGAGATTTGACTCGAGAACGGGCGTTTATTTTAAAAGAAATGAAAAGACGCAAAATTTAACGAGCAGACTACAATCAACTAACAATCAACATCTTACGTCCTTATAATATTGAATATTTTCAAAACCATTGCACGTTGACAAAAAATAATCCCCTACCCAAATAAATGGATAGGGGAATTTCTTTTGCGCAAGCATAGACCTAGCAGCCTATAACCACTTACTTAATCTTCATCTTTTTGAAGCCATCCAAAACTTTAGAAACTGCTTCAGCAGATTTGTGCAAAGCCTTTAGCTCGGACTTATTCAAGTTTAGCTCAATGATTTTTTCAACTCCATTTCTACCCAAAACGGTAGGAGCCCCTAAGTACATTCTCTTCAAACCATATTGACGGTTAATCTGAACACAACAAGGGAAAATTCTACGCTCATCTCTTAAGATTGCTGTCACCATCTGAGCAGCCGCAGCACCGGGCGCATACCAAGCAGAAGTACCCATTAGCTTGACCAACTCGCCGCCCCCTTTCTTGGTGCGATC
>CAYTLX010000262.1:0-3889 GCA_964438645.1 uncultured Saprospiraceae bacterium
GTCATGTTGGTGACTAATGAAAAATAGGTCTCCCGTACCCGCATCGACATCAGGTGTAACATAGTTTTCACTAATCACCTTTTGATTCATAATCGTTTGATAGTTAGTCCTAGATTTAATTATGTGTTCATCACAAGGATTATCAAACTCCAAGAAAGCAGATAGGCGAGTGCTAAATGCCGTGTCGCAATTATTATTTAGGTTGATATTTCCCGCATTTCCACAATTAAAATCGTACTCAACAACAATCTCTATAGATGCCCCTTCTGGTAAATCATCAAAAAAGCCATCTCCATCCAAATCCGCTAGTCCTGTCGGTCCATCGGGATCCACTGAAAAGTCAGGGTTGTTATTGATTGATTTGACAACATTAGCACCAAGCATGGTGACACCTTGTATTTTTACATCTGTTATGGTATATCCATCGGCACTTAGGCTAATAGGGTTGCCCAATCCGATACCTGCCATGATATTGTGCATATCTGCAAAACCTGGGTCAATAGAAACTCCTGTATTGGTAATTTTCATGGCAGAAATTCCCTTTTTACAATATCCTACATTTTGCTGTGCAGCGGCGGTATTTGTATCAAAATTAATAGAAATATTGCCCTGACCAGCTTGTAAAGTAGCATTTTGAGTTACAGGTGAGCAGGATTCACCAAAACAACCATAATTTACGGTATGGACAGTCTCGAAAGTAGATTGGCAGTTAGCTATGCATAGATCTTCTTCAATAGTTACGACTTCATTTACATCAAAAATGGTGTCAGCATTGGATGCCCCACCGTTTAAGGTATTAGCAACAAAAAATATTCCAGGGATATCCATAAAAATAAGCGTATCTCCATTAATATCCACTGTTTTTGAGAAGGTAATGTTCGTGCCGTTTACACGAATGGCTTTGTAGCTTAGGCTAGGTTTTGCGACGATACTGTAAGTAATACCTAATAAATAAGCGTCAAGACTGGTGTTGCTGATCGTTGTTGTTCGGGTGATGCAATCGCCTGTTTTTACCTTTTGCGCAACAGGCATTGGATTTAATAATAATTTCGGGATTCTAAGTGCTGCACGATAGGAGTTGAGTGTAGTTGAAATAGTGTGAGATGTATTATTGGACAAGTCATAGTCAACCGTCCAAGTATCCATTAAGTCATAACTGGGGTTTTGCGCCAAAGAATCATTGATACTGCAATCTGCCTTTACCAAGAAAGTAATTTTTGCTTCATTTAGTCCATTAGGATCTAAATCTGGAAGGACAAATTGTGGGTTACTTGTGTTATTCCCATTTTGTAAAGTGACTCCAGCAGTACTCTCCGAAGTAATTAGACCAACAATTCTTATCCCCCCAGCCAGCTTTACATTCGCAAGGACATTAGACCGAATACTGGTGTTTAGTCCAGACGTGTTGATGAGAACGGTTGCGGTATCAGATTTGCCACAAATATTCAGTAAGTCAGGGATGCCATTGGCATCGTAAGACACGGCAAGGTCATCTTGGGCATTTAATTTTACTGTTCCCAGCAAAAAGATCCCGATAAAAAGTATCAAGATTGGTTTCATGATAGTGTTGTTGTTTACTACATACCCAAACTTATATCATATTAGTGTAATGTGATAGCCATTTGGTTTATCCATATTTATTGCAAATAGCTTGCCAAGATGCTTTTTTATGCATTAGGATTTAATTTAAAGTGTTTTATTGTCCGATTCCTTTTTTTTGTCCCATCCGCCACTAGCAGGCGGGTTGAACGCCGAAAGTCTCTGATCAGTCCACAGGGCTATTGGAAGGTGCGCAGCACAAATAGCACTTATTAGATTACCATATCCAAATCTTTCTTCTTTTGTAACCCCATTTTTTGACCACTCAAAGAAATAATCCACCAAAATAGCTACCTTGCAGCCGAAAACATCATTAATGCTAAGGAAGACTGTTGATATATTGCTGTATAGCAACCTATTTATTGCTTTTTGTGCCCTAGGGCTGCTTTGGTCATCCCAATTAATGTCCACAAGTAAGGTCGTTGTGGCACCGTATGATGGGCTTATATTTTGCGCAAGTTTATTTATTTATGGTGCACATCGTATTGTTGGGATTCATAAATTAAAAGCCAATAAAGTGAATGAACGGCATGATTTAATTCAAAGAATTGAGCCTTTAGTCATTTTGTTGGGAAGTGTAGGGCTAATCGGAGCCGTTTTCTTGTTTTTTGGGTTATCTACCATGCAACAAGCGCTATTGATTATACCGGGTTTGATTTCTTTGGCTTATATTATTCCATTTTCCCGAAAGGGTAAGAGACTCCGAGATTTTCCTTTCATTAAAGTCTTTTTAATTTCGTTTACTTGGGCATGGGTGACCGTAATTGTCCCCTTGTGGGAAATACGCTCTGTCGGTATTTGGTGGTTGTTTTTTGAACGATTTTTCTTTATTTTAGCCATCACTTTACCTTTTGATATAAGAGATATTAGCTTGGATAAAGCACAGAGAACCAAGACATTACCCCTATTGATTGGGGTCGATAAAACGAAAAGACTTTCTTTTTTAATGTTGGGTATCTCGCTAGTTTTGGGCATTATATATATAATTAGCTTTTCTTTGCAGTATGCCGTGGTCAATGGATATATTTTGGCGGGATTATACACCTTCTTTTTTCTCAACAAGGTAGAGGAAAACGCCGATGATTATTTATTTACAGGCTGGCTAGATGGCACCATGGTGATTCAATTTTTGGTGATTCAGTTATTTGTTTACTTAATAAACCCCTAGAGTTCATGAGAATTTCAATTTTTGCTGTTTTTGTTTTGTTTTTTGCACAAGCTGGTCTCGCTCAGCTGCACCAAGATGTATATCCCAATGAAAATGGTAGCACCTTATTGAATCATCTGGCTACGAGCTACAAACCAACCAATGTATTGACCTATAAAGAAGCTCGGAATATCATGTTTGGAGAGTTGGATAACATCAATGACTCGATTTATGGGGTTTATACGCATGATGTGATTTATCTCAACCATAATTCCAATGACCCGAAGGGAGATGCTTTCGCAAAAGGATTTAATACCGAGCATACCTTTCCACAAAGCCTTGGAGCAACGGGGAATGCCAAGAGTGATTTGCACCATTTGTTTCCTACTAGAGTGGATGTCAATGGAGATCGGGGGCACTTACCCTTTGATGAAATAGTGGACACAAAGACCGATAATTGGTACTATCTTAAATCCGAAATTCATTCGATCCCCAACAATAACATTGATGAATATAGTGAGTTAGACCTTAATAAAACCTTTGAGCCTAGAGAAGCGCACAAGGGAAATGTTGCACGTGCCATCATGTATTTTTATACGATGTACAAGGATCAATCCAATAGCAGCTTTTTTGAAGGAATGAAGCCGACACTTTGTGCTTGGCACTATGAAGATGCGGTTGATCAAGCCGAATGGGACAGGACGATGGGGATTAAAGACGCACAAGGCAATGCGAATCCTTTTGTTCTAGATTGTACGTTACCAGAAAGGTCTTATTGTTCAGGAATGGGTTATATGTGCCATCCAGATGCTACCGAAGAGCCGCACTTAATTTCCTTATATGGAGTATTTCCTAATCCGACTCGCCTTGCGGCAAAAATTAGATTTACACTCGAAAAGCCTACATCTAACCTTGAACTCAGTGTATATGACATGATGGGCAAAAAAATAGAAACGCAACGGGTAAATGGTTTATCCACGGGGCCTAATGAATTATTTCTAGATACATCTAGCTGGCAATCAGGCTTTTATATCTATACTGTCCAAGTGGGTGGGGATATGGTTAGCGGGAAATTGGTTGTTTTTTAGTGTGGGCTATGCCCTGTTGGTCTTTAGTGCGCTCCCTGCGGTCGCTGTTGGTCTT
>CAYTLX010000263.1:0-3884 GCA_964438645.1 uncultured Saprospiraceae bacterium
ATAAAGTTTTGCTCCATTCCTTAGCTATAGATTACAACGAATTTTCGGAGTAAGCTCAATATTTAACAACACTCTTCAAAAGATGCCGATTAGCACTTTACTAAATAGGTTGACCAAGCGCTCATCATAACGTACTCTCCCAATATCCCAAAAGGCGAAGCCGCTCTAAAAGCGCAGCGCCCTAATACCCCAATAAGTTTTTTTGTCCTTTCACATTTTTATAACAATAATATAGTCAAGTTATCAGGGAGTTATAAATGAGATAATTTCTTATTGTAACAAATCAACCATTTGTGGCACTTCATTTGCAAATAGGTTTATGTCTTTAGTTATCACAAATTCGGACGAACCCCCGCGATACAAGACACTAACATACTACGAGAGACAGCCCGCAAGGGTGATGAATAATTTGGGGGGTTTATTTTACGGCAGCGGAAGAGACGAAAGTCTTATTCCGCTGTTTTTTTTTACCTGAATTCGGGGATAACCAAGTCTCCAATAGACTAAAGAAGATACTTTGCAACGAGAAATTGAGCCCACTCCGTAAAGAAAAGGGTAACTGTTTAGGTACCCGCACATTTTTGCCATAAAATGCCCTTTTTGCGCCTGTTTTTGCTATTTTTTTATCACGTAGCGGTGCTACGCTTCAAAAAAATAGCTTCAACATACACAAAAATGCCTATTTTCTGCCTAAAAATAGGGGCACCTAAACAGTTACAGAAAAGGTACGTTATTTTTTTCTTGACTCCACAAAATTTCATAAGGAGACTTAAGCAAACAGAAAGCCTAAAATTTCAATTAAAAAACAGCATCACTCAATGGATGATTTTCCAAAATTCCAGCGGGGCTTCTGCTCGTTAGATGTCGGGACGACAAATAGAGAAGCAAAGTGATGTTGAGATGCCAAAGAATCGAATGTCGCTGGCTTAGCAACTGTAACGGACTCGTAAGTATGCTAAGTACTCCAAAAGTATCTTACTTCCCTTCTAAAGCATCCGAATCAAACCCAAATGGCAACAATGTTTTCCCTTCAGGAATCACCAATACATCGCCTTTTTCGGCTTGTAAAATAAGCTCCATTGGTTGCTTCTGTTTTTGTTCTGTCTCCAATATTACTTGGCGACAAGCACCACAAGGGGCAGCGGGTTTGGTTTGTGGATGCGCCTTACACTTTACGGTAATGGCCATCCGAATGATTTTCACATTAGGGTATTCGGCGGCGGCAGCCGCCAAAGCCACTCTTTCGGCGCACAAACACAATGGATAGGCAGCATTTTCAAAATTGGCGCCAGACAGAATCTGACCATTAGCCAATTCTATGGCCGCAGCGACTTGAAAACCAGAATAAGGCGAATAAGACTTTTTTAAGGCCTTTTTGGCTTCTTTCAGTACTAATCGCTGCTTTTCGGACAATTTCCTAGTTGAGCCATACTGTTCGTACCTAAAAATAAGTTCTTTCATAATCGAAATATTTTAATACATACCCAACAAATCAATCAAAATCCATTCTCCCATCTGACAAATGTCATTATTTCAAAATAAATGCAACAAATATTGTGCAAATCATTGGTTATGAACAAAATTTGCTCAATATTTGCCGTTGGGACAAGGATAACAGTTATTTATCTGTTCTGTTTATATTTCTGCAATCTAAAACCTAGGTTACCACCTAGTTATAGCTTGCCTTTTTTGATGATAAATAAAAATCATGAATAAAATACTCGTTCTTGGTGCGGGTCGCTCGGCGACTGCTTTGATTAATTACTTATTAGATCAAGCCAACAAAAATGGATGGTACGTCACCGTTGCCGATTCCAATCTCAAAGCCGCTCAAGCCAAAGTAGGTGCGCACCCTGGCGGACGGGCTATTTGGCTGAATGTAACCAATATTGAAGACAGAAAAGCGGCCATTGCGAAAGCAGACGTAGTCATCTCTTTACTCCCCCCGTTCTTACATACCATGGTCGCCGAAGACTGCTTGCTACTGAGCAAGCATCTATTGACCGCTTCTTATGTGAGTCAAGGTTTTTATAGCAAAGCAGATGAAGTCCGCGAAAAAGCACTAATCTTCATGGGTGAATTGGGGCTCGACCCCGGTCTGGATCACATGTCTGCCATGCAAAGAATCAATGAAATCCGCAATGAAGGTGGAAAAATCACCGCTTTTCGTTCATTTACTGGGGGGCTTGTAGCTCCTGAAAGTGATGACAATCCTTGGCACTACAAAATTAGTTGGAACCCAAGAAATGTCGTCCTTGCGGGTCAAGGCACGGCTCAATATCTCAAAGGGGGCAAATATAAATTTGTCCCTTACCAGCGACTTTTTACCCAAGCGGTACCTATTGACATCCAAGGAATGGGCACCTATGAAGTTTACCCCAATCGAGACTCTCTACTCTACCGTAATAGCTATGGTTTAGAGGACATCCCACAACTCATCCGGGGAACTATACGTCACACTGGGTATTGCAAAGCCTGGAATGCACTAATCGTAATTGGATTTACCAATGCAGACTTTCCCATCATGCATTCTGAAGACTTGACCTATCATCAGCTTACCGAAGCTTTTATGGGCAATAACAACAAAGAAGCGACCCTAAAAGAGTGTGTCGCGAAATTAGTTGATACGCCTGTCGATTCGGACATTATGCAAAAATTAGAGTGGTTGGGCATTTTTAGCCGTAAGAAAATTAATTTGGTGGATGCCACCCCCGCCAAAATCCTAGAAGAGCTCTTGCTCGAAAAATGGGCGCTAAAACCCAAAGACAAGGACATGGTCATCATGCAACATGAATTTGAATATACAAAAGATGGAAAAAACTACTTACTCACTTCGACCCTAGTCATGAAAGGCGATGATTCTTCCAATACCGCAATGGCTAAGTTGGTGGGACTTCCACTAGGTATCACCGCCAAAATGGTCATGGCCGGCAAACTAACTACTCCGGGTGTGAATATTCCCGTTTTACCCGAAGTATATACCTTAGTTTTAACGGAATTAGAAGAGATGGGCATCGTGTTTAAAGATACGGTCGTCGAGATATAAAATCTATTGGAAGAAAATGCCAGCCATTTTCTTCCAATCAATTCCCCACAATGCTGTCTGAAAAGTTTGTTCAACACAAAGCCCTAAAGTTTCTAAAACGGAGATATCAACTTCGTGCAAGAAGTCGAATCGCAGCGAAGAAGGAAGTTTGGACTAAAAAAAAATACGGGAATAAACGTGCTGATGGCTTATTGATTTTTAAGCATATCCTATGGGGACGCTATGTCGTTTCGATGGAGGCGAAGTCTCAAAAGACATTATCCGCCATCAAACCCGTCAAAATCAAAGGAAGTCGTCACCGTCACAGCATTAAAGCAGGTCTTGGGCTGGTGCTCATTACGGGTTCCTTGTTGACAATTTATAAATTAAACGATGGTTTTTGGCAATTTTTAATTCCGATTTCTCTTTTTTGGGTTGGCTACTTAGTCTATCATCAGCTTGCGCAAAATTCATCTAGACACCAAAAAGCCGCCGTTTTTAAGCAATTAGCTCAATATCCCGCAAATGAACAATGGATTGCCGTCTCCAAAGATGCCCTAAAGGCACTTCCCCACAAAAAACAAAAAGCACTTTTGTCTATCTGCCGAAGACAAGGAATCGGAATGGTCGTAGTCAATACTCTCGGTTTCGCTTACGCTAAAATAAGACCTAGAAAAAAGAAATTTTTTAGAAAATATTTGAAATATTATAAGATTGTTTAATCGTAACTGTTTAGGTGCTCCTATTTTTAGACAGAAAATAGGCATTTTTGCGTATGTTGAAGCTATTTTCTCGGGGCTTGCACTTTACCATTTCCCGTGGCGATACTCGCTGCGCTCGTCTCTACATCTTGCAAATT
>CAYTLX010000264.1:0-3874 GCA_964438645.1 uncultured Saprospiraceae bacterium
GTGAAATGAATTTCACGTTCCATTGCCTGCGGCGGCTTACATCTTGCTTTTTTCTTGGCTTTGATGTAAGGTTTTACCCACCATGTCCCCTTTCGCCCTTTTCCTTTTTCCATTTTACCATCCAAGGACTCACGAGACCCAAAAAATCTCGTATCTTGTGGCAAAATAAACGTTTTATGAAAATAATCATCTTGGGCACTGCTTATCCGTTTCGTGGAGGACTAGCATCCTTTAATGAACGCTTAGCTTATGAGCTCCAAGAGATGGGTCATGAAGTGATTATTTATACATTTACGAAGCAATATCCAGATTTTTTATTTCCTGGAAAGACGCAGTATAGCGAAAGCGAAGCGCCAAAAGATTTGAAGATATATCGAAAAGTGCATTCCTACAATCCGTTGAATTGGTATTCGGTGGGCAGACAAATTCAAAAAGAAGCCCCCGATGTGTTGATTACTCGTTTTTGGATTCCTTTTATTGGGCCTTCCTTAGGTACGATTATCAAACAGGCAAAAAAGGGGAATCAGCTAAAAGCCATTTCTATTATTGATAATATTGTCCCGCATGAATCACGTCTTGGAGACCGGCAATTGTCTAATTATTTTACGAAGCAAATTGATGAATTTGTGGTCTTATCTAAATTTGTTGGAGAGCAATTACAAGATTTTATCACGAATCAACCTGTACGTTTTGCGCCACACCCCATTTATGACAACTATGGAGAAATTGTAGATAAACAATTGGCTATCAAGCATTTAAACCTAGACCCGTCAAAGAAATATATTTTATTTTTTGGTTTTATTCGAGACTACAAGGGTTTGGACTTACTGTTGGAAGCGATGGCGACAGAGACTTTGCGCAAGCAAGACATACAATTAATCGTTGCAGGCGAGTACTATTCTAATGAAGAGAAATATCAAGCGCTTATCGATCAACTAAAAATTAGAGATCAACTTGAACTATTTAATCGTTTTATCCCTAATGATGAAGTAAAATACTATTTCAGCGCCGCAGACTTGGTGGTCCAAACCTATAAATCTGCTACACAAAGTGGCATTTCTCAAATAGCGATGCATTTTGAAGTACCAATGGTCGTCACGGATGTCGGCGGTCTCAAGGAGATTGTCAAACACGACATCAATGGGTATATTGTTGAAAAAAATCCAACGGATATTGCCCATACGATTACTCGGTTTTATTCCGAAAATCGCCAACAAGATTTTAAGGAAAAGATAGTTGCGGATAAAAAGCTGTATTCTTGGGGGCATTTTGCTAGTGTGATGATTGAAGGGGTGAAAGGTGCAGGGGGCAGGGGGCTTAGGGATGTCGAGCCGAACGGCCGTTCGGGTGTCTAGTAGCCAGATGCGGAAGGGTGAAGGAGTTAAAGAAAAAAAAAAGATAATGCAAAAAAAAATAAAGCAAGTAATAGAAGAAAGCGTCTCCGTAAAACAAGCCATTTTGCAGGACAAACTGCTTTTGGCGGCGATTCAGCAAGCGGTGGAAGCTTCCATCAGTGCCTTTCAAGCTGACAAGAAGCTACTTTTTTGCGGCAACGGGGGAAGTGCGGCGGATGCCCAACACCTTGCTGCTGAATTTTCTGGACGTTTTTATCTGGACAGAAAGCCCCTTTTTGCGGAAGCACTCCATGTAAATACTTCTTACTTGACATCGGTGGCGAATGATTATGGGTTTGATGAAATTTATTCAAGGATGGTGATTTCTAAAGGCAGAAAAGGGGATATTTTGTTTGGATTGTCAACTTCTGGCAACTCTCCGAATATCCTTCGTGCGTTTGAGCAAGCCCGCAAACAAGGCGTAATGACCATTGGAATGACAGGGCAAACGGGCGGGCAATTAAAAGAACTATGTGATATTCTAATCAATATTCCGTCTCTGGATACCCCCCGCATCCAAGAAGCACATATTACTGTTGGGCATATTATTTGTGAATTAACTGAAGCGGCGCTATTTTGAGTTCTTTCCTGCACATATCAGCTTTACGAACTGACAAGATTGATTCTACTTGGACAATTTTTTTGGATAGAGATGGAGTGATCAATAAAAGAATCGTAGATGGTTATGTAAAATCCCCAGATGAATTCGAGTTTCTACCAGGGGCACTTGAAGCGATTAGAATCATTTCTAGAAAAACACCACGAGTAATTATTGTTACAAATCAACAAGGTGTTGCCAAAGGTCTGATGTCATCTCAGGATGTGGATAGAGTACATGATTTTTTGCGCAAGCAGGTAATGGAAACTGATGGACGGATAGATGGCATCTATTTTTGTCCTGAGTGGGCGCATCAGGCATCCAATTGTCGCAAGCCCAATTCGTCGATGGCAGTTCGAGCAAAACAAGATTTTCCTGAGATTGATTTTTCTAAAAGCATCATGGTCGGAGATATGCCATCCGATATTGAATTTGGTAAGCGACTAGGCATGACGACTGTATGGCTACAAGGGGATGGTCAAACTAAGTATTCTGGCGATATAAAACCTGACTATTTTGCTTGTAGCCTTTGGGCTGTTGGTGATGTACTCAAACGGTAGGCTGGTTGCTGGTAGTAAAAACGCTTAAACCTGCGAACAGGTCTAAGCGTTTGTATCATGTGAACTCTAAGCAATTAGAAAGAGTCTTTTTTAATCTAGAGTCTGCTGGATTTCATTGATTTGATAGGCTTCAATTTCATCCCCCACTTTAATATCGTTAAAGTTTTTGATAGAAAGACCGCATTCCATGCCATTTTTCACTTCTTTCGCATCATCCTTAAATCGCTTCAAGGAAGCAAGATGCCCGACTACTCCTTCTTTGGTAGGATAAATAACCACGCCATCTCGAATAACACGCACCAGACTATTTCTAGTAATTTTACCCGATTGCACATAACAACCTGCAATTTTTCCGATTCGAGAGATAGAGTAAACTTCTCTAATCTCCACATAACCAGTGACTTCTTCTTCTTCTTTAGGCTCTAACAAGCCTTCCATAGCGGCTTTGACATCATCAATTGCTTCGTAAATAACGCTATAGGTCTTAATTTCTACCTTTTCCGTTTCTGCTAATTCTCTAGCGGCCGCAGATGGTCTCACTTGGAAACCAATAATAATCGCATCCGAAGCCGAAGCCAATAAGATGTCTGATTCAAATATTTGTCCAACCGCTTTATGGATGACATTTACTTGGATAGTCTCTACGCCTAATTTGATTAAGGCATCAGAAAGTGCTTCGACAGAGCCATCTACATCCCCTTTAACAATCAGGTTCAACTCTTTAAATGAGCCTAACGCCAAACGACGTCCGATTTCATCTAAGCTGATACGGCGTTGTGCTCTATTGGATTGCTCTCTTTTAATTTGAGCGACTTTAGAGGCTATTTGTCTAGCTTCTGAAGCGGATTCAACTTCTTTAAATACTTCACCCGCAGCAGGCGCACCATCTAATCCCAACACCATTACTGGAGTTGAAGGTCCAGCCGATTTTACTTTTTTACCAAGGTCATTCACAATAGCTTTCACACGTCCTGCGAATTCTCCAGCGACGATGGGATCCCCTATATTCAAAGTTCCTTTTTGGACAAGCATTTTGGCTACGAACCCTTTTCCTTTTTCGAGAGAAGCTTCAATCACAGAGCCAAGAGCCGGTCTGTCCGGATTTGCTTTCAATTCCATTACTTCGGCTTGAAGTAGTATTTTTTCGAGCAGTTTGTCAACATTCAGCCCAGTTTTTGCGGAAATATCTTCAGACATATAGGTTCCGCCCCATTCTTCTACCAAAATATTCATGGCAGAAAGGTCTTTTTTGATTAATTCTGGATTAGCACCGTCTTTATCTATTTTGTTGATGGCAAAAATCATCGGTACACCCGCTGCTT
>CAYTLX010000265.1:0-3859 GCA_964438645.1 uncultured Saprospiraceae bacterium
AAAGCATAGAACGCAGCCATTCCATTTTTGCGGGCATCATTTATTAATTTATCTACTTGCAATACCCCTTGAGTTGTATGTGCAAGTCCTGAGTAGTTGTTTTTATTTAATCTAATTTTCTTTGCTTGCACTCTTGTTGCGAAGGATTGTGAGTCTGAAAAAACAAACCACCATTCCCAATCTGCCCCAGTCATGCGTCCTTCAACATGCCTAGTAAATTGTTTATATTTGACACCTGGTAGTTTCTCTGAAACATTAAACAGAAACCAATCAGTTATTGATTCCTCCCCAACTTCGGGTTGTTTGCGTATCCAGTTTTTAACATAAGCAGCACATTCTCCAAATACTTCACATGATGTCATGTAGCTTTCTTATTCTTTTTTAATAATTGCTAACCTATTTACATCCGCACCAAAAAAATCCAACTGCCGCATTTCAACATTTTCCAGCAAAAAAGGGAAATTGCAAAGGTTGGCATCTCCATTTTAGGCGTAAGATATAGATTCTTTCTCAAAAAACCAAGTATTTTTTGCGCAAGCGGCAAGAAAATAGACATCTGGAGACATATTGTATAGGAATCAAGAGTAATCCTAACTAACAAAATCAATAAAATCTCTCACCATCCTAATCGTCTTTCGACGTGCTTCCAAGTGTCCCATGTGTCCGACTCCTTCCAAAATTTGGACATCAGCTACGGTAGGTAAGGTGGTCTGTTTTAGGCTTGATGCTAAAGGAATGGCGCCATCTTCGGTGCCTATCACAAACAGCACGGGGCAATTTATTTGCGCAAGCACATCACTCGTATCTTTACGGTTGCGCATGGCGTGGATGGCTGCGATGATGCCTTCATCACTATTGCCCTTACCTAGGTGAATCACTTCGTTGACTACTTTTCGGTGTTTAATTCGGTATTGGGGTGGAAAAAGATTGGGCACGGTGGTCTTTGTGTAAGCTTGTCCGCCATGTGTTTCCACAAATTTTGCACTTTTTAATCGCTTCGCTCGACCTTCTTTCGAATCCGCAAAGGGCTGCGAATGAAAGAGACACAATCCTTTTAATAAATTTGGGTATTTTTTGGCGAAAGCCATCGCTGTATAACCGCCCATAGAATGCCCAATTAAAATAATTTGCTCAATTTTTTCGGTGTCCAACACCTTCTTTACCGCATCTGCGTAGCCAGTGATGGAGATTTTGGCTTGCGCATCTGACTGCCCAAAACCTGGTAAATCCACCTTAATCACGCTATAATCTGGCACTCGATGAATAAAATCAGCCCACATACGCAAATCTTCTAAAAAGCCATGCACAAACACTACTGCTTGGCTCGATTTGCCTGATCTTGAATAATGAACTCCCGTATTGGTTTGATAAAAATGGCTCACTAGATATGATTTTGTCAAAAGAAAATCAAAAATAAGAAAAATTTGGACATAACGTATCACCCACTTTGATAGAATAAGCTAGAAAACCCACTTTTACGGACACAGTCAAGCCATCATTTTCTCTAATACCCGCCCCATAAAATCCAAAAAATGCCTACCTTCGCACCCAATAGTTTTTAAACCGTAACGTTACAGTATTCGGCTAAATCCATCAAATCTAGCCCTATACACACCAAAATAATGGAAATATGAACCGTTTTCTCCCTATACTACTCATTTTGTGGCTACTACCGACTGTCTCGCAGGCTCAACTGCGTGGTGGATTCAAGACTGGACTTAATTTTTCGTCGCTCAAAGGGCCCGTATTGTCTGAAGACGGGGGCACAGAGACTTTTGAGCCTTCCACGGGCTTCCATGTTGGACCTGTTATCCAATTACCGATTACCGAAAGTTTTGGCGTGAAAGCCGAAATATTATACAATCAAGCGGGTGGTAAATACCACTTTGACGGCAACGGATTTAATATCTTTAGAGCGGAAGATGGCACTAAAATCTTAGCGACTGGACAAAAGAAAATAGATCTGAGATTATTGAATACTTACATAGATGTCCCTATTCTGGCTTATGGACGTGTCGGTGCTTTTCAAGTTGAAGGTGGTTTGCGTCTCGGTTTTTTAGTCTCCTCCACTGCCGATGGAAAGTTGACCTTTAGTGGCAAAACAGAATTAGGCACGCCCGTTGCCGAGCAGGAGCAAACCCTTTTTTACAACTACAAAAAAGACAAGGCGGGCGAAGCCAATTATAGCGAAGTCACCCAAATCTTATTGGACGGCAAAAAAGTAGAGATTCCAAGCAAACTAGGAGCCTATTTCTTTGAAGATAAAAAAGAGAAGTTTTTTAATACTTTCGACCTAGGTCTTTCGGTGGGGGCTTCCTACTTTATTGGTCGCTCTCTTTATGTCGGTGCTAGAGCTAATTTTGGGCTATCCGATGTCACAAATAACAAGGCTGATTTTAACCAAATTAAAACAGATGGGCTAAATCTTATTCGACAAGCCGATAAGGATAAGAATTTTCAAATTCAACTATCCGTTGGATTTAGCTTGTAGGCTACTGCCGGGTGACTAAAAAAGGAAGCAACTATTTTTTGCCTAAAAATAAGGGTGCCTAAATAGTTACAAAAAGGAAAAACAAATGTTTTTCCTTTTTTTTATGCCCCTACCCAACCCTTTCTAAGGCGTTTGTATAGCGAGTGAATCAACTCATCAACAAATCACTATAAGACTGATCAATAAAATCATCCTTTCCCACATTTAGGAGCTCGATATAGGATTGACACTGTTTATTCAGATATTCTTCCGAGAATTGGTCTCCTTGACTGATGGCTTCTATTTCCATAAAATGACCTAGACCTTTTACATCGTCGATATGAAATTTAACATTATCAATAAAGTAGATTTCTCTTTTCTTATCGACCACCACTTTTACAGCCATCGACTTGAGCAATATTTTCTTTAAGGACGCCACATCCTTTTGTGGATGAAATAGTTCTACAACGGACTTTTTTATGCCTTTTACTTCTACTCTATCATAAAAGATAAGGGTGTTCTCAATATTTCCTTCTCTTAGCTTTAGCCTTCCGGAAGGCACGACGAAGTAAGTATCAATCTGGTGATCTACCCCTTTAAAAACCGCCTTATTTGCTAAAAGGATGCGTCTTATCTCTTCAGGATTGGCACAATGCGCTTTGATTTCTATGTTTAGGATGTCCATTGGGTTTGATTTGGCGTTTTAGAAGGGTGTGTCATTATTAGTTGTCGTGGTGCTAAGGCTATGAGCCCATGTTATGTATGTCTCCAGATGTGCCGTATTTGGCTCCCGTATGGGTTGGGTCAAATTTGCGCAAGCAAAAGAGCACAAAGCCCATCAAATTCGGGGCAGAATCGCTGCGAGACTAAGCCACACCATGCGAATGGACAACTTTTTCAAAGCTCATCAAAGCTGATAACTACTTTTTGCGTTGTCGGCCTAGACTGGCAAGTAAGGATAAATCCTTCGGCTATTTCTTCTTCTGTAAGTGAATGTGTCTCTTCCATCACCACTTCTCCTTCGATTAATTTGGCACGACAAGATGAGCATACACCCGACATACATGAAAAAGGCGCATCAATATCTTCTTCCTGAGCGGCATCGATGATATTTTCGTTGACATCATTATGCACATACTCAAACTCATCATCATCAATAATAATGGTTATGTTAGCACCTTTTATGACTTCTTTTGACATAGTGTTTATTTTGGGGCAAATATAAAAAAAAAGTGCGTACCACAGTCCTGTGATATGCACTTTTCAAGGTATTCAAACTAAAAAACTAGCTAAGCTTGTTAACGTATCTTGTCAACTTTCTTTTTAGGTTAGCAGCTTCATTTTTATGAATGGTATTTCGTTTTGCTAATTTGTCAATCATAGAGATAA
>CAYTLX010000266.1:0-3423 GCA_964438645.1 uncultured Saprospiraceae bacterium
ATCTGTGCAAAATCAGTCACATCTGTGCCATCCGTGTTCTTGTGCTCACGTATAATGTGGGAAGGGCAGGGACACGGATTATACGGATGAGTTTTTTTCCAATGGTATCGCTCCTACGGAGCTTGATTTCTGGTGTTTGTTGTTTTTACAAAGGTGGTGTCCCTACGGGACTAGCTTGTTTTCGAGAAAAAACTTTGTAGCTATGTAATGGTCAATTGATACGTAGCGCCGTAGGTGCGACATCACTCACCGCATCAGTTCCAAAGTTTTACGAGCATCGCCATCATTTTGAGCGGGTTCAATATCAAGGATTCTACACATTAAGTCATAGAGATGGATGTTTTGGATAAGTGGCGCTTGATAGCCTTTTTTGAAGGCTGGACCTTGGGCGTAGAAGATGCCATTCATATCGGTATAATCAGGGTCAAAGCCGTGGGTGCCGCCAGTAGCTACATTTGGATGCGAGTCAAAATAGCTCCTTTGTCCAATCGTCCAATGCAAATCTGCAATCGCCACGATAGGCTGGATAAATTCATTCTCATTGTAGTGATACTTTTCAGGCACTTCCCCTTTTTTGTAAATGTGCATATGGGGATGAGCATTTTTTAGAGCCGTATAGACCGCATCTTCATAGCCTGGCAAAGGGCGGATTGCAGAGACTGGAGACCAATCAATAACTTTGACATCATTCATGTTGATATAGTCATCCAAAAAAATCATGCTGTCTCTGCTTAGTTGGGTCATTCCGTGGTCTGAAACCACCATGACATTGACGACACCTTCTAGTTTACGGGCTTTGATACCAGTCCATAGGGCCGCTAATTGTGAGTCAACTCGCTCGGTTGCACGTAGTGATTCGGGGCTTTGTGGGCCATATTTGTGGCCAGAGTGGTCGGGCTCATCAAAGTACAAGGAAATAAATCTAGGACGCTCCGCTTTGGGCAGATCCAACCATTTTAGGGCTTGGGCGACTCGGTCTTTGTAAGGTACGCGACCGTCATACGGTTTCCAGTAGGAAGGGCGATATCCAGCAATTTTCGCTTCGGAGCCGGGCCAAAAGAAAGTAGCGGCTTTGACGCCATTCTTTTCGGCGGTCACCCAGATGGGTTCGCCATGATACCATTTGGATTGTTTGGGTGCGCCATTGCTTAATTTGTACCATTCATCATTTTTTGCATCGTATATTTTATTGGAGATGATGCCATGATGCTCGGGGTAAAGTCCAGTGACTATGGACAGATGGTTAGGGAAGGTTTTGGAAGGGAAGACCGTTTTAATCCCGCTTGCTTTGATGCCATTTCTGGCCATTTCATCAAGTGCAGGGGTGCGGGCGCTATCAGGGTAGTCATACCGACATCCGTCAAAAGAGACAAGAATGAGCGTTTGTTCATAACCTTCAGGAATAGGTGTGGCGGTAGGCTTGATGCTACAAGCAGACATCCAACCGAGAAGAATAAGGGCGATAGCGAATTTGAAAGTTTTCATAAGGATTTATTTTTTGCGCAAGCAAGTAAGCAGAAGGGGATACAAATATGCATATAATTTTTGAGAAAGGATAGGAAATGCAGTTATTTTGTTGGGTGAAAAGCATCTGATGGAATCTACCTTTTTCATTTACTTATCGTATATTTGCAATATGAAGCCAAGAATACCACAAGGAACAAGGGATTTTACCCCACAACAAATCGCCAAACGCAATTATATCTTCGGAATTATCAAGGAAGTCTATGAGATTTATGGATTTCGTCCTATCGAGACGCCGACGATGGAGTTGCTTTCGACCCTTACGGGAAAATACGGAGAAGAAGGCGATAAATTGTTGTTTAAGATATTGAATAATGGAGACTTCTTGGCAAAGGTGGATGCGTCGCTCCTTGCGGAGAAAAATTCCAATGCCATCATCTCAAAAATCGCTAAAAGGGGGCTTCGCTATGATTTGACCGTGCCTTTTGCTCGATTTGTGGTCATGAATCAAAATGCGCTTAGCTTTCCATTTAAAAGGTACCAAATTCAGCCTGTTTGGAGAGCAGATCGCCCCCAAAAAGGGCGTTATCGGGAGTTTTATCAATGTGATGCTGATGTTATCGGCTCTAAAGCATTGTTGTATGAAGCTGAATTTATCCAAATCATCGACGAAGTATTTAAACGATTAAATATTGACGTCACCATCCATGTGAATAACCGCAAGGTTTTGGCTGGTATTGCGGAAGCGGCAGGGATACCTGATGATAAGTTTGTGGACATGACCGTTGCCATTGATAAATTAGATAAAATCGGGCATCAAGGCGTATTGGATGAGATGATACGTCGTGAAATATCCCTAGAATCTGCCGAAAAATTGATGGAATTGTTAAAAATTACGTCTATCGAAGCCCTTGCGGCCAAAATGGATGATTCGGGCGCTGAAATAGGGCTGACAGGAGTAGAAGAGATGCAAGAAATATGGCGCTTCTTAGAGCATAGCCCCATCAAAAATAATTTGAATTTTAATATTTCTTTGGCGCGCGGATTGAGTTATTATACGGGAACTATTTTTGAAGTTACCGCCAATAATGTAGAAATGGGCAGTATCTTAGGGGGTGGGCGCTATGATGATTTGACGGGTATCTTTGGCTTGAAAAACATGTCTGGTGTCGGTATCTCCTTTGGAGCAGAACGCATTTATGACATCATGGAGTCCGAGTCGCTTTTTCCGCAAGGAATAAATAATAATATCAAAGCGCTAATTGTTACTTTTGATCATGCTGCTTTGGACTATGGTTTTGGTATCTTGACGGCCTTGCGGAAAGCGGGCATCTCCGCCGATATTTATCCCGAACCTGCCAAGATGAAAAAACAAATGAAATATGCCAATGCTCGTGAAATCCCTTTTGTAGTCGTCATCGGGGATACTGAAATAGAAACAGGTAAGCTTGTACTAAAAAATATGGAAACAGGTGAGCAAGACCATCTCTTTCTCGAAGAGTTAATCAAACTCTTTTCGTGAAGCGCAACAACAAGATGAGCGCGTCAACTAGTACCCGGCAAGCGGTTTAACTAAGATGAATAAAGCTACCCATATTTTTAAGCAGATTATCCGTTTCCGTAAGGGCATCTTGGGGTTACTACTGGTATTGATAGGCTTGTCTATGTTTCTTATTATTAAAAATAGGCAAATAGATAATTCGCTCTCCATTTGGTTTTTAGATGACGACCCATATTATCAACATTACTTAAAATATCAACAAGAGCAGGGGAGTGATGAGATTATTGTGTTGATGGTGCCCATCGGGGATTCTTTGGATGTCTCTGACATGGAGCGACTCCTAGCTTTTCAGAAAGATGTAAATGCTTTGCCTTTTGTGCGTACTTCGATGAGTTTGGCTACGGCAGAGTATCCTTATATTAACCTACAAGGAATTACAGTGAAGCCGATATTCTCGA
>CAYTLX010000266.1:3433-3827 GCA_964438645.1 uncultured Saprospiraceae bacterium
AGGGAGTAGATGTCTATAAAATTGATGAAGCTCATTTTTTGTCTAACTATCTGATTAACAACGAGAAAGACCAGCTTTTTGTCTATATTCAATTGGCGCCTACCAGAGAGATAGAGCCTATTCGTGAGACGATTGTCCCTGAAGTGCGCAGAAAGGTGAAAAAGCATTTTTTGGATTATGCCATTTCGGGCACTCCATTATTGACGGAAGGCTCTAATCAATCGGTGGCGACGGAGACCAATTTATTTGCGGTGGTGACGATTGTTTTTGTGGCGATATTTTTGTTCTTTTTACTGCCTGATAGGCGATACATTCCTTTGGCTTTGGCGGCGATAGGCATGCCCGTAATATTATTATTTGGGTTGATGTTTGGGCTGGGGATACCGTTGAATAT
>CAYTLX010000267.1:0-3814 GCA_964438645.1 uncultured Saprospiraceae bacterium
GGTATAATGGCATAGCCCCACAAGCTCAGCCCGTAGGTTGTCGCTATACCGTTATGCCGTTATGCCGTTATACCATTATACCGTTAAGCCGTTATACCAAAATTGAGTTACTTATAATATTCGATTTCTGTATAAAATTTGGCATTAAGAGCGCCAAGGTAATTGGCTGCAGCAGGAGAAAGCACCACTTTGGTACTGCTAGGGGTTACCCGATGATTAATGCGTCCGATGACCTTTACATACAAAGTCATTTTTGACATGGGGTTGGTGACTTCAATAGTCGAACCGATAGGCGCATAGTCATGAAGTGCATAAAGCTTGGTGCTTTTAGATTTAGTTTTTTTCCAATAGGCCGCTCCACGTTGTCTATGGATGCGTTTTCCTTTAGCTTTCGCCAAAAACTGTTGTTTTTCGTGATATACTTTTCCCGCAAGGGGATGTGTAGGTCTGGCGTTTCCTTTGGTTTTGGGTACACCCGCTAAACTGATCCAGCCCACGTGTAATAATTGCCCTGGGCTAATTCCATTTTTGATGTCATTTCTTGCCGTAAGGGTATCTGTTGGCATCCGAAAAGCGCGCTTCGCAATGCCATAGACGGTGTCTCCTTTTTTTACACGGTAATAAATGGGTAGATAATTTTTGGATTTAAAGGTCTTGCTTCTGAATCTGCGGATGGCTCTATTGGGGAGTGGAATGGTAATTTCGTCACCGATGGAAAGCGTTGTTTCTGTTTTAGTAGGATTCAGCGCTAGGATTTTGGCAATAGACACCCCGTAAAACCGACTAATTTTGTATAGGGTTTGCTGTTTGGCAATGGTATGGGTAATGGTTTTTTGCTGCGCATCATTAATCGACAAGATGATAGTATCGGTAGATAAAAGGATGTGTGCGCTATCGCCTGTATCTGCTTTCGCAAAAGACGTGACAAGGCATAAAGTCAATAAAATCAGGGCAGTTCTCATATGTTTGTTTGTTGTACGACAGTTGCAAAGATATTAACGTTTTTGCTAATGGTCAATATTTTGGGCAATTAACTCAAGTTTCGGTATAACGGTGTAGCGGCAAAAGGGTATGACGACAGCAGATTAAGATAAAGGAAGGCATGGCACAATAACCATCTGCTGAAGGCCGTCGTATGGTATCGGTCGTGCTAGTTTAAGGTAAGTAGCTAAGGGTCAAGGAGTTACCAATCTTGCTAGCTTGCAAAAAAGCTTATCACTAATTAGCGACGAGCAAATTTTAGCTTATAGTCGGCCGTAACTTTCCCTTTTTTCATGGCGTCGAGTTTTTTGGCCAAAAGTCTTTTTTTGATGGGTTTGAGTCTTTCGACAAAAAGGATGCCTTGGATATGGTCATATTCGTGCTGGATGACTCGGGCATTGATGCCGTCAAACTCTTGGATATGTTCTTTTTGGTGTTCGTCTAAATACTTGATTTTGATAAAGGAAGGTCGTTCGACGGAGCCCCGTAAGTTGGGGATACTAAGGCATCCTTCTTCAAATTTTTCTATGGGGCCGTATTCTTCAATCATTTCGGCATTGATGAATACTTTTTTGATGCCTTTGTGCTCTTCGCCTTCTTCAAACATTGGAGCCGAGTCCACAATAAAAAGCCGAATAGGTTGCCCAATCTGTGGTGCGGCTAGGCCTACACCCGAAGCATTGTACATGGTGTCCCACATATTGGTGATGAGCTCATCAATGCCATCAAAGTCTTCAATAGGTTGACAAATTTTCTTTAAGACTGGGTGGCCATAAACATAAGTTGGCAAAATCATAATCGTAATTTAGACTGTTTTGTAAGCCGTAGGCTTAGTATTTTCCAATTCTATGGAGATATCTTTCTAGGATGATGGCTGCACTGACCTTATCCAAAATTCCTTTTTCTCTTCTTTTCTTTTTCTTCGCCCCACTCATCAATAGCGTGCGCATGGCTTCGACGGAAGAAAAACTTTCATCTTCAAACTCAATCGGGATTTGCGGAAGCTCCTTGTTTAAGAACTGCGCAAATTTATGCACCTTTTCACTCACATGGGTGGGATTGCCGTCTGCATGTTTGGGGTCACCAAAGACGACTAATTCCACTTCTTCGCTAGAAAAATACTCTTTCAGATAGTCAAACAACTCTTTGGTTGGAATGGTTGTCAATGGAGAAACAATTATTTGTAGGGGGTCAGTGACGGCAATTCCTGTCCGTTTGAGTCCATAGTCGATGGCCAAAATTCTACTCATAGCGATATAACGGCTGGAAAGAGGAATGGTTTTTAGAAAGGTATGGAGCATAAAAAAACGCTAATTACTGTAGAAGGGATCAAGCAGTAATTAGCGTCAGTGTGTTACGTAGTGCGATAAATGATTGTGTTAGCAATCAAGTGTTAGTGTAGATTTTTTGATTCAATATTTTTTTGATCAAAAAATTCAGTTACCGTGAGATAAGGATTATGATACTCCTGAACTTCATCAATTCCACTTCCGTAGAAATCTAAGTTTTGAGTTTCATTCGCTTTTTGGGCTTCCTTACGGTCGGAATCTTTCTTCCGTCGTTTAAAGAAATTGTTTTTTTTCATGGTGCAATTTGTTTGAATATGTTAATGGTACTGATATATCAACAGAAAAGCTGGGGTTAATTGTTCCAACTGTTCCGTTTATATAAAGACGTTTTCAAAGACCGTTTTAGTTTGTGAAAACTTAAAAAAAATGAAGGGAAGGCTATTTTTTTTCGTCTGTGACAAAATTAACTACTTTTTTTTAGAAAGTAAAGTTTTTTGCCAAAAATATTTCAGAACTCTTTCATCTTATTTATTTGTGTAAGATGTTGATTGTTAGTAATGTATGAAAACTAGGTGGGATTTTTAAGTGGGGCAGGGGAGAAATATTCTAAACTTGTATTGTGACGCAATTTTTGTACCAAAATTAGGGTATAAAAGGAGCAAAATTGTATGGTTTGGCGCTTTGGTATGGTATTTGTTAATAATGTGTTATGTTTTTACTAAAACAAAATTAAACCCAACCATGAAGCTCATTTTAACTTTTTTAATATCGCTTTTGTTCGCATCAGGAAATATTTTTGCGCAAGCTAAACCGTCTAAACCAAAAATTGGAGAGCTCCCCATCGGTAAGATTATTACTTGGCGGGCAGATGAAGCTTCCAAAAAATTCTTTGTACAGCGTAGTACGGATGGAATTTATTATACAACCATCGGAAAAGTGATGGTAGAAGATAGCATTCATAATAAATTTTATACATTTTTGGATGCCAGCTTATCTCCAGATGAAGTTTACTACCGAGTTGCGCAAGCGGATCATAAAACGGGTATCCAATATTCAGATGCATCCTACTATTGTAGTAATGCGCCCAATACATTGGCGCTAAAACGCATTAGTGATTCTCAAGTGGACAAGATAGTTATTGTAGAATTTGAGTCTGCTGATAGTGGCGAAGGAAACTATAAGATAATGACGGAGATTCAAGACCATATCTTTACGGTTTATGAAAAGCCTTTTAGCGTTTTTCAAGGCAAAAATGTCTTGCCCATAAAAGTCGAATTTTTAGACCCAGGTTTTTATCAAGTTCAATTGGCTCTAGGTCAGGAAGTTGAAAAATTCAGCTTTGTGAAGAAAAAGACGAAATCAAGTGGGGAGGTGATTGTGGTGAAGAAGTAGGCCCCTTTAGTGGCAGTTTCGTACTTTCGTGAAAGTAGTAAAGTTGAAAAAAAATGAAAGCTATTTGGCTTTCATTTTTTGTTTTTGATACAGGGCAAAAAAAAAGCCCCCCTCATTTAACCGAGAGAGGCCATCCCAAAAACCGATTACGT
>CAYTLX010000268.1:0-3814 GCA_964438645.1 uncultured Saprospiraceae bacterium
TAAGAATGTATCGCACCTACGGCGCTACGCATTGGGATATGATTGCCTGAAAGGGCTTCTTTCAACCAGAAAGCATACAATTTATGAAATATCGGGGATCAATACAGGTGTAAATCCGTTGAGCCATTCACCCATCATTCATCATCTTTAAAGAAAACCAGCCCAATAATAGAATAATCAATCCCATCACCACCCAAAGCCAGATTTTGTTTTCAAATAAAGGTTTTGTCGGAGCGATGGCTTCTTTTTTTATCACCTGCTCTGGACCTAATCCTACTGGCGTTTCCGACCAATAAGCCGGAAGGACATCTTCCGCAATATCAAAAGATGGCGCCCTTCCATGTGCACGACCATAAACCAAATAATAATCGGCTGGCTCAGTAAACCGAATCAACATTTTTACGGGCTGACCTTTCACGACAATATCCCCTATATCCAACGGTGGATTATCTTGATTATCGATAATGATTCTTAGCTTGCGCAAAATAACATTCTGAAAGCTTAATTCATTATCTTTCTTCGTATGAAGCATATCCGTAGTGAGCCTAACATATTGATATTGCCAACCCTTTTCATTCTGCAAACTGTCATTGGCATAAAATACTGTCGTTGGACGATGGAAAGAAAATTGATTCTTTATATCCATCTTTATCGCCCCAACAGGTACGGGCTGATTCAGCTCAATATCTATGATGGTTTGCTTATTCTTTTTATCGACTTTCGTCAAAATGCTTTTTGGTTGGTACTCCTTATAAGCGATATTCTGACGGGTCTGCTTCGATAAAAAAGCCGTCATGGGGCGCCCAACTTTTACACCCTTTACCAGTAGCCGATAAAACCGATATTTGGCGTCAGGAAATTTTAGTTGCGTATATTCAAAATCGGCGTCATTCTGATGCATGGACACGATGCGATAATCTTCTAAAATCGTAAACCATTCTTTCTGATTTTGACTCCCTTCTAATTGTACTTTCCAGTCAAAATCTTGATTGGTGAATTTCAAGCCAATCTCATTGATGGTTTGGAGATCCACCAATTCAAAAGTATAAAAACTTCCTTTTGCATTTTCCGAAGAATTAAGCTGCTTAAAAGGAACATCTTTGTGAGCAATTTGAGTGCCTTTTATCATCACATAAGCAGCCGTAATCGTATCGCTTTTTGCCGTAAGGCCATACACCCTGACATCCCCCAAACTCGGAGACAAATGCCCAAAAATATCATCAGGCAAAGTCAAGGGATGCCATTCCTTTTCAATTCCTTTTATCTTTCGTTGATAGCTATACGTATCGTATTGCCCAAAAGCAATGCTCGTGTATAAGCAAAATAAAACGATTAAAAATTTAGTGCTCTGGTTCATCAGCAATAACGTGTTTATACTTATTGTACAAGAAAGAAATGATTAAAAGCAAGACGCCTAGCGATACAAAAACGATGGTTTTGGAAATAGTATCCAAATGCGCAATATCGTAAAACATCAATTTAGCCAAAGTTAACGCAAATAATCCAATCGCCGCAATACGTAGGTGCTTTTTCTTCTTCCAAATCCCTAAACCAATGATTATCAAGGAGTAAGAACCCCATAAAATACTTAAAGCCAATTTATACGACTCACCATTGCCGCCCAAATCCATCCAATTTAACAGCTCACTGCTCGCTACCCACAAAATAGTTAGATAAAATAAAATATCAAAAACCTTTCGGATTCCTTTGGACTCACTCGACTGCTGAACTAACCGATACGTAGCCCATACGGTCATCGCTAACAGCAAAAAAGAAACATATCGAATCCCAATATGAAACCATCCGACCGAAAAGGCTGACGCATCAGTATGATGGATAAAGGATTGTCTTAATTCACTAATTTCATACAAACCAGTGGTCAAGAAAAAAACAATTGCCAAGGCATTTAAGGCCAAGTTGATTTTCACAAAAGAAGCTTGCTTAAACTTCAAGACAAGAAAGGACATTATCGTCACAAATAATAAAGTATAATTCGCCTTCCAAATAGATACCCATTGATAATAGTCAAAGTTCTGTATAGTGTCCTTTACTCCATCGACAAAAACATCCATTTTGGATGCTTGATACCATTGTCGCCAGTACAATTCAATCTGCATATTAAACATCTGATAAACCGTAAACAGAAAAACCGCAGGTACTAAGATGGTTGATAATTTTTGCAAATCAATCTGACCTTTTTTCAAGTGCTTTCTATCTGCTGGCGCTACTTCTCCCCTTTTCTTTTGCTGCAAATACGCAATAAAACCAAATGCCGCTGAAAACAAAACAGCCGTCATAAAATTAGCATTCAAAAACGGCTTGGAGACTTCATCCACAAATATGTACTGCATCTGGACTAGGCCCCAATCTTGCACCATACTAAAAAAAGCGAGCACCATTAACGGGTAAGATATTTTTTCATAAATATCAACGCCTTTAGTGGATCCTATCCAAAATAATAACGCCGCTTCTCCAGCCCATAACAAGGTCACCCAATTTCCATCCAACTGTACCGGAATCGCAATGGTAATAAAAACCAACACCAAGCCTGAAATCAAATACAGTAATTTTTTATCGACCAAATTGCGCTTATAAATCACCATACTCACCACAAAATGGATGGCGGCATTCACCAAGGTAAAAGCCCCTAATAGATGTTGACCCATTTCGTGACCGTCCAAAATACTATATCCAATCCCATAAAACAAAAAAGAATTAAGCAACAACAAAGCCACATCTCGTAGATGGTACTGTTCCTTTTGCACCAATTTATAGGCTAAGAACATCGTATAAAAAATAACAAAGAAAATAAATACAAAGCCCAAAGCAATCGTATAATGCTTTGATTCTTGGTAATCTAACAGGTACCATGCTAGATAAATCAACCACGTAAACACAAAGGCAGAATAGTACAAAGACTTCCAATTTCGCCGAAAGGCAACATACAAAATGCCTATATTAATGATGGCAGTATAGGCAAACAAAACAACCACTTGACCCGAGCCATCACTCAACAAAAAGGGGACCGCATACGCCCCCACCAAACCAATATGCCCGATAACTTGACGGTTATATTGTATGGCTGCATAGGTCGTAAACACCGTAAATAAGGCCATCAAGCCAAAGGCCACACCTTGTGGAAATAGCCCATAAAAACTATAGGCGGCAAAGGTGATAAAATACATAATGGCCATCGCTCCACTCACTAATACCGCACTAAATTGCTCATACTTAGCCTTCAGTTTCATCCCCACACCTAACAAACCTAATCCCACTAAATACCCCAAAATAATTCGAGTCAATGGACTAATTAAATCATGGTCAATAGTGTATTTGGCACCTATCACCACACCAATCACGGTTATTAAAATACCAATCTTGTTAATTAGATTTTCTCCGACAAACTTCTCCCAATCGAAAGAAGGTTTATCAAAATTTTCAAGGACTTTGGGCCGGCGCTTTAGCAATGGTTTTACTGGGCTCTTCTCCTGCGCGTCAACTGGCGTTTTTTCAATAATTTGTTGGTGCCTTTCCTTTACGGGAAAAACAGTATCCACCAAATTTTTGTTGGGACGCAATAACTCCAACTCCCGACGAAGCCGATGGATTTCGACAGAAAATTCATCTTGCCTTCGTAATAAAACATCTAGTTTAGCAGATAACTCTTGAAATAACGCTTCTTGTTCATTCATCATTTAGTATATATTAAAAAAAACCAATATAGCTATTTCTTGCATAGGAATCCATCTGATGAGTCCCTTTCGGGAAAACACCCTATAAAATCAGCAAAAAACCAGCTTTTCGGTCGATTTTC
>CAYTLX010000269.1:0-3794 GCA_964438645.1 uncultured Saprospiraceae bacterium
CGCCTAGGACTTGGGTGTTGAGTAAATACGTAATTAATTGATTTATTGCTATTTGTATATATGATAATATGTATATTTAGGCTTGTAACTAGATTGGTGATTATGGGTTTGTGAAAAGTTACGGGCTATTGTTTGTAGTTTTTGAATAAAATTCTTAACTTGTAGCCAAGTTTTGAATCATAGTGGTATTTGTCGAAAGACGTAATAGTACCACATAAAAATAAGAAGTATGAAAGCACCAAAGACGCGAAAAAAGAAACATAAAAAGCAAGTGGAAAGATTGGATGATAAAGACACCAAGAAATTCTTTACAATTGCTACAATTATCACTGTCGTAATTCTTGCAATGGTCTATATCTTTTATTTTAACTAGGATTTGAGCGCTATTTTTGCACCTGAATAGTGCCGATGTATTTTTTTGATTCTGCTTGTAGAAGCAGGTAGTGTTGACCGTTTTTTGCGATTTTAGGTATTTGATATTGGATCACAGCGCCTGATTTGGGGTGGCCTGATTGGGTGATGTCCAATATTTGACCTTTTGTATCGAGCCAGATGAGTTCGTATGGGGCTCTGCGTAGGGTTTCGGGTATTTTGATTGATATATTGCCCGATTTTATTGGATTAGGAAAAATTTGTAGTTTGGGTGATGCTAAAACCGATTGGGTCAAGGACATGATTGGATTGCGTAAGTATTGATTTATACTGTAGGAAAAGATGGCTTGCTTTTTTTCTATGCTCCCGAATTTAAAGGCTTCGGTACCTATAAAACCTGAATAATTATCTTTTAGCGTAAGCGACTCGGGCTGCCCTAGGGAATCATGCTTGACCGAGATTTGTCTTTTGTTACCAGCAAATACTTCATGCCCAGGATAGTCGTAGAGTATCTCCAAAAATGAATTGCCCAATAGAGAACTACCCAATAATACCACCATCGTGTCTCCTAATGTAGTGGCGTCTGTGATGAGACCTGTGACGGACAAAGAGTCATGCAAAATGGCCGTATGAATGCCAATGGATTTGGAAATAGAGTAGGAGCGTGTGTTGAACTTCTTCCAGTCTTTCGTAAACAAATAGATGGAATCCCCTAGACTAATGATGGATTCACAATCAAAACGTGTAGAATTTTTGGGGAGTGCCGTGAAGTCGGTTTGGTCTTCATAATGGAAGTATAGACGCTCAATATGGTCACTAGGAACGTCTCCAGGAATGTCTAAATCCCCGATAGGAAACCTATAAATGACTAAATTAGTCCGATTGCCATGTTTGTTATTTCCTGTGTCCCCGACATAAACATAATCTTCATCCATCGTCATGGACTCCCAGTCGATATTGTCTGCGTCTATTAGCTCTTTGGTTTGAATTATTGCTCCTGTAATGGTGTCAAATTCATAGATTGCGGCATCATTTCCCGAGTCGGCTAGTCCAAAAATACGGTTGTGATAGGTAATCATGGCAGATAATTCTTCCAAATCGTCGTCTAGATTGGTCCTGAATTGGGGAATTAATTGGGTAAAGCCATAGGTGCAGCTCCCGTCATTTTCCGTAGCATTTTGATTGTAATTATTGGCTTGGGGGTCGGTGCATCCTGCTTGCGCAAAAAGAAAACAGGAAAAGCTAAGTGTATATATGAAGGTTAATAGGTACTTCATGTTTTTTTGACAAAGATAGAATATTTGTTTAATTGTTTTGGGCAAATATTTGGCTTAATTGTCCTTTTTTATCGGGCGCCATGTTCTTTTTATGTAGCTAAGCTTGGTATTTATTGTATTTGTTGGCGGGGTTCAAATGAATTTGAACCGCCTTTATGCAAATGAATTTGCATGGCCATTAGACGAACTGTAATTTGGCTAAGGCGTTATATGTGCCGCCTACTTTTTGCGAAAGCTCTTGGTGGGTGCCTGATTCTATAACTTCTCCCGATTCGATGACGTAAATCTTGTCCACATTTTTGATGGTGGCAAGGCGGTGGGCGATGATGATGGATGTTCGGTTTTCCATAAGACGGTCTAAGGCTTCTTGTACTACTCTTTCGGATTCGGCGTCTAAAGATGATGTGGCTTCATCTAAGAGTAAAATAGCGGGGTCTTTTAAGATGGCTCGGGCAATGGCGATGCGTTGTCGTTGTCCACCTGAAAGTCTAGTGCCACGGTCTCCGACGATGGTTTCGAGCCCTTCCGGAAAAGTTTGGATGAAGTCCCAAGCATTCGCTTGTTTGGCGGCTTCGATGATGCGCTCGTCGGATGCATCGGGTAATCCATAGGCGATGTTTTCTTTGATGCTTCCGCCAAAAAGGACGACGTCTTGTGGGACGATAGCGAAATTTTGGCGATAGGCGGTAAGATTGTAGGAATTTACATTTTTGCCATCTACCAAAATTTGACCAGAACTAGGCTCATAAAAACGAAGTAATAGGCTCATTATCGTGGATTTTCCTGAGCCACTTTGCCCTGCCAATGCGATTTTTTCACCAGGCTGTACTTTGATAGAAATGCCTTTGAGTACTTCCATATCGGGGCGTATGGGATAAGTGAAATGTACATCGTTCCACTCGATGGCTCCTTTAAAACGGATTTTTTCCGCTTCGGTGGGTGGTTGTGTGGCTATTTCGGTATCTCTTTGGAGTATTTCGGAGATGCGCTCAGTGGCGCCAATAGCTCCTGCGATTTCGGTGTATAAGCTTCCTAGGCCAGCGATGGCGGAGCCGATGATTCCTGTATAAATGATGAAAGAAAATAAATCACCGACTTGCATTTCACCAGATTCGACTAATAAAGCTCCTTGTATCAGCACAAAGAAAATACCCCCAAAAAGAAAAACAGTCATAAAAATAAAAAATAACCCTTTGGAATGGGCAAATCGAAGAGAAACAGTAACAATATCTTGTAATGACTTGGAGTAGCGGGTCTCTTCAAACCATTCGTTGGCGTAAGCTTTGACCGTTGTGAAGGCTTGAAATACTTCGTCAACGATGGTATTTGACACGGCTATTTTTTCTTGCCTTACTTTGGATAGCTTTTTAATCTTAGAGCCAAAAACCATCGCCAAAACAACAATAACGGGAAAAGTCATCAACATAATCATTGATAACTTAGGGTTGAAATAAACTAATATCCCTATGCCTGAAATGAGTATGACGATTTGTCTCAAAAATTCTCCTAAAGTAACCGAAAAAGCAGATTGTAATTTTTCAATATCTGATGTCAATCGGCTGGTTAATTCTCCGACCCGAAATTGCTCGAAATAAGTCATGTCTTGACGTATCATCTTGCCAAAAACAGCACTTCGGACGTCGGCCATCCCTTTTTCACTAACTCTGGCAAATAAAATGGTTTTGATATAGGAGGCAATACCTTGAATAAGGACAATACCCAAGAATATCCATGCAAAATCGAGAACTTTTAAATGGTATTGGGGATATTTGGGTTGTTTGTTGGCGACATTGGCCATTTCGCCTGCGGCTCCTGGAAAGGCCATAAAAACTAGACTCGAGATGGTCAATAATAACATCCCAATAATGAAATGCCATTTGTACGGCTTAACAAATTTGAAGATGTAAGCGCTGCGTTTTAATTCTTTCCAAGATAGTTTCCTAAAAGGTTCTGAGCTTTTTTTACCTGGGCGTGCCATTTTTTTTATGCTTCACTTTGATTTAGATGGACTAAAAACTGTATTTGGTTGGTTTTGTTCATTTCTTTGTTTAGTTTTGTGCGGACTTTGCCCTGTTGACGAGACAATTCTTGAATTGTCTCTACGGATTGCTGTAAAATCCTTAAACACATAACCCAATGAAATCC
>CAYTLX010000270.1:0-3767 GCA_964438645.1 uncultured Saprospiraceae bacterium
AGGTAATGATTTGAATGTCAACCTTTTAGACTTATTGACAGAGCATAGCCATGGTTTTAGAACCTATGTGTCCGAACAAGAAGATATTGCCTTTAAAGTCAGTAATTTTTTCCGCAAGGTCTCTTCTCCTGTCCTTACCAATATTAAAATTTCTGCTTCATCTAATATTCAACTTATTGAGCGACAACCCAAAATACTTCCCGATCTTTTTGGTGGCTCTACCCTGCTTCTTTTTGGAAAATATACTGGAAAAAATAATTTTAATATTACCCTTACGGGAAAAGTGAATGGCAATACAAAAAAATATGACTATAAATTCAATCCCAAATCAGACCTAAAAAATGATTTTATTCCCCGCCTTTGGGCCACTCGAAAAGTCGCTTTTTTATACGACCAAATTAGATTAAACGGAGAGAGCAAGGAAGTTAAAGAAGAGCTGATTGCGACCGCAAAAAAATACGGAATAATCACTCCTTACACCAGTTTTTTAATCATAGAAGATGAAGCCGAATTATTGAGAAGGGGCACGATAGGAATGGAAGACGTTATTTGGAATCAAAAGAGCCGACGACTGCCCGCTACACGCTCCGAGAAAGAAATTGTTTTTCAGACGGAAAGCGCAGATGTTCAAAAGAGTCGAGTAAGTAGTCATGTTTCACAAACCGATTATAAAGCTTTAGACTATCTCGATAAAGAAGGAAATCAGCAGAACCTTGCATCAGAAGTTCAATTTATCAATGGTCGTGCCTTCTACAAGCAAAATACGATGTGGGTAGATGCCAATATCCTATCCAACACAAAAAAGATACCTGAAAAGAAGATTATTTACGCAAGTAAGGCTTATTTTAACCTGCTTTCGCAAAAAGAAATGCAGCAATATTTGAGTATGGGTGCCAACATTGCCTTTATCCACAATCACACTAAATATTTGGTGATGGAGAAATAATATGGCACGAATTCGCTTTGTTGTTTAAGAATTAAACTTACTCTAATTTGGCTGGTTACTGGTTGCTGGTTACTGGTTACTAGTTACTGGTTACTAGTTGCTGGTGGCTGGTGGCACGAATTCGCTTTGTTGTTTAAGAATTAAATTTACTCTAATTTGGCTGGTTACTGGTTGCTGGTTACTGGTTGCTGGTGGCACGAATTTACATCGTCCTAAAAGAATAAATTGTAGGTCTTGGGCGGTAGCACTATGCTTCTATGCTTCTATGTGTTTAAAAATGTCTCGGGCGGTAGCACTATGCTCCTATGCTTCTATGTGTTTAAAAAATGTATCGGGCGGTAGAAAAATATAAAACAAAATTAGGATTAATTTTTGCAGAAAGATTGTATAAATGTTAGTATATTTGAGCATCAAACGACGAAACTGAATACTATGTGGGAAACGGAATTTCTAGAATCGAATCAATTTTCAATGAATAAACCTACCCAACAATATCCTTATCTACATAGGGATATCAGCTGGCTTCACTTTAACCATCGTGTTCTACAAGAAGCGAAGGACAAATCTGTGCCACTTTTAAGTCGAGTACAGTTTTTGGCCATATTCTCTTCTAATCTTGATGAATACTTTAAGGTTAGGATAGGTCAGATGCGTAATTTGATACGGATAGGCAAAAAAACAAAAAGAGAATTAGGCTTTGACCCCAAAGATACTCTCAAACAAATTCATAGTATTGTCAACGAACAACAAGAAGAATTTAGCCGAATCTTCAATGCAACTATCCCGGAATTGCGCAAGCAAAAGATAAGTTTACTGCGGAGATTGGACTTAAATAAGGAGCAGATGGACTTTATTGAAAATTACTTTCACTCCAAGTTGCTTCCATATATTCAGCCTGTA
The DNA here is from genome assembly GCA_964438645.1 of uncultured Saprospiraceae bacterium. GTDB lineage: Bacteria > Bacteroidota > Bacteroidia > Chitinophagales > Saprospiraceae > HyVt-613. The sequence continues at coordinate 1,847 of CAYTLX010000270.1, forward strand.
TTGTTAGTTAAGAATAAAATACGTCCTTTTTTGAATAACGCTTCGCTTTATCTAGCGATTATGCTCAAAGAAAAGAATAAACCCACATCCGCCACACAGTATGCTATCGTCAATATTCCGTCCAGTCAAATCCCAAGGTTTATTCAATTACCGAATCAACGCAAAGGCAAATGTATCATTATGCTTGATGATATAGTCCGACAGAGCGTGAGTTGGATGTTTCCAGGATATGATGTGATAGATACGTACAGCATCAAACTCACCCGAGATGCCGAATTATACATAGATGACGAGTTTTCAGGAGATTTAATCGGAAAAATCCGAGATAGTCTTTCCAAAAGAAATGTAGGTCCTGCATCAAGATTGGTCTATGACCGAAATATGCCCAAGCATTTCTTAAACTTCCTTGCGGAAACGTTTGGAATGGACAAATTAGACCTTTTGCCAGAAGGTAGATACCACAATAATTTTGATTTCTTTAGTTTTCCTGACTTTGGAAGAAAAGATTTAAAATATCGCCCACTCCCCCCATTACCCTATTCGCCATTAGAAAAAGCAAAGGATATCTTTTCGGCATTTGCAGAGCAAGACCACTTGGTCAACTTTCCTTATAATTCCTATGAAAGTGTCATTCGGCTATTTGAAGAAGCGGCAAAAGATCCGAATATCACACACATAAAGATAATTCAATATCGTACCGCCAAGAAGTCAAGAATTCAACAGGCCTTAATGGATGCCGTTAAAGCTGGAAAACAGGTTACCGCATTTATTGAAGTAAAGGCACGGTTTGATGAAAAAAACAACTTAGAATGGGGCGACAAACTAGAAAAAGCTGGAGTTCGTGTTATTTATAGCTTTCCTGGCCTTAAAGTTCACTCCAAATTAGCTTTGTTTAGAAGATTGGAAGATGGAGAACCTAAGCTCTATTCTTATATGAGCACAGGCAATTTTCATGAAGGTACCGCAAGGATATACAGCGACTTTGGGTTATTTACAGCGGATCCAAGGATTACCAAGGAAGCTGCGGGGGTTTTTTACTACCTAGAAAATTTTAAAAAACCGCCGCATGAGTTCAAACATTTGTTGGTCGGTCAATTTAATTTAAGAAGTACCCTTGAAGGGTTAATAGATTATGAAACTCGACAAGCAAAAATGGGCAAAAAGGCAAAAATAACTATAAAATGTAACAGCTTACAAGATCCAGAAATAATCAAAAAGCTCTATCAGGCAAGTCAAGCTGGCGTAAAAATCAAACTCATTATCCGTGGAATATGCTGCCTAGTGCCAGGCACCCACAAAGTTAGTGACAAAATTGAAGGAATTAGCATTGTCGATCGTTTTTTGGAGCACAGCCGTGTTTTTCAATTTCATCATGGTGGAGAAGACCTGATATATCTATCTTCTGCTGACTTGATGTATAGAAATCTATCTGGACGTGTAGAAACTGCCTTCCCAATCTTGGATTCAACACTGAAAAAAGAAATCAAGGACTATATAAGAATTCAGTGGTCGGACAATATTAAAGCAAGGATTCTAGATAACAAAAGTTCTACATCTTACAAATCGACAGACTCGGACTTACCGATTCGAGCACAAATAGAGACTTACTATTACTATAAAAGAAAAAATGAATCGTTCCGTAAGGTAAAGCTTACGCAAAAAGGCAAATAAATGCCAAATTTTGACACAAATTGCAAAGTCAACTGTTTGATTCTTCCTTCAATCTCAGGAAAGTAACCGTTCAGGTATCCCTTATTTTAGGGTTAAAATTTACGGATACCAAAACGATTACAAAAAAAGTAAAAAAAAACACCAAGAAAACTTGCAAAGAAGATTAAAGAATCATTACCTTTGCAATCCCATTTAAGGGAAGATGAAGTTCTTCCTTATGGTTATGCGAATGTAGCTCAGTTGGTAGAGC
>CAYTLX010000271.1:0-3739 GCA_964438645.1 uncultured Saprospiraceae bacterium
TTTTAATGCGCTTCTAACCAATTCTCTCCCACATCCATACTCACCAAGATGGGTACTTTAAGGTCTGGCATCGCATTTTTCATTTTTTCTTCGACGATGGGTTGGACGATATCTAGTTCTGATTTGAGTACATCAAAGACCAATTCATCATGTACTTGCATGATCATTTTGGATTGAATGCCTTTTTCTGCAAAGACATCATGAATATTATTCATGGCCATCTTAATCAGGTCAGCAGCGGTTCCTTGCACGGGGGTATTAATGGCGATTCGTTCTGCCATGGAGCGCATCATGCCATTTCGAGAGTCAATATCTCTGATGGTTCGCTTACGCCCAATGAGCGTTTGGACATAGCCATGCTGTCTAGCAAAATCTACAATTTCGTCCATGTAAGTTTTGAGATTTGGATATTGCTCAAAGTAGGCTTTGATGAGTTCTGATGCTTCTTTTCGCTTGATATCCAACTGTTTAGAGAGATTGGTGGCACCAGCTCCATAGATGATGGAAAAATTTACGGTCTTTGCTTTCCGTCTTTGATCGGCCGTCACTTCATCGTAAGGCACATCAAAAACACCAGCGGCCGTCGCACGATGTATGTCTTGGCCTTTGGCGAAAGCCTCCAACATCGCATCTTCTTTGCTGATTTCGGCAATCAATCTTAACTCTATTTGCGAGTAATCTGCCGCCAGCAAAATGTAGTCTTCATTTCTAGGAATAAAAGCTTTTCTTATTTCCCGACCTTCTTCTGTTTTGATGGGGATATTTTGGAGATTCGGGTTATTAGAACTCAATCGACCGGTTGCCGTCAACGCTTGATTGAAGGAGCTATGCACGCGGCCTGTTCTTGGGTTCACTAATTTGGGCAAAGCATCGACGTAGGTGGATTTCAATTTATTAAGCCTTCTGCTGACCAAAATCTCTTTAACAATTTCATGGTCTTTCGCCAAATCAGAAAGAATATCTTCTCCTGTTTTGTATTGTCCCGTTTTAGTTTTTGATTTTTTGTAAGGAATCTTCAACGTCTCAAAAAGGAAGATACCAACTTGGCGTGGCGCATTCAGATTAAAAGGACGCCCATCGTTAGCCGCAAATATTTTTTGCTCGACAGCTTTTATTTTTTCCGCAAGGACGTCTGAATATTTATTCAAAAAATTGGCATCAATATTCACGCCTTCAAATTCGACATCCCGCAAAACTTTGCTCAAAGGGCTTTCGATGGTATTAAATAAAACATCCAACTCCGCTTTCGCTAAAAGGGGCTTAAATTGGGCAGCCAATTGCAAAGTAATATCCGCATCTTCGGCAGCATAATCTTTTACTTTTTCGGGAGCAACATCACGCATATTCCCTTGATGCTTTCCTTTTTTGCCGATGAGTGATTCTATTTTTATGGTCTGATAATTTAGGTACGTTTCCGCAAGGTAGTCCATATTATGCCGCAACTCTGGCTCTAATAAATAATGCGCCAACATCGTATCAAACCATGGGCCTTTTACTTCCATCCCAGCAATTCGCAAGACAATGGCATCATATTTTAGATTTTGTCCAATTTTTATAATATGCTCATTTTCAAATACTTGCGCAAATTTTTCAACTACTTTTTTTGCTTCTACGGAATCATGTGACACGGGCACATACCAGGCTTCATGCGGCTTTACAGCAAAAGACATCCCTACTAACTGAGCCAAATTAGGGTCAATATTAGTGGTCTCTGTATCAAAGCATACTTCTTTATTTTGCGCAAGCAACTTGACCAAATCATCTATTTCTTTGTCGGTTTGCACCAAATGATATTCATGCTTAATCGTATCAATGCTTTCTAATTTTTGGGCTTCCTTGTGCGAAAAATCATCTTCTCCGCTGGAACTCGTACCTATCGTAACTGGCTCTCCAAAAAGAGACGTTTGTACCGTTTTTTGCTCTCCTAAAATAGATTTTGCAATAGATTTGAATTCTAATTCCTTAAATAATTTGGCGAGCTGTGGACGATCAAATTCATTAATATGTAACGCATCAATATCCAAGTCCAAGGGCACATCTATATCTATTCGTGCCAACACTTTGGATAATAACGCCTGCTCTTTTTGGCTTGCTACTTTTTCTTTGAGTGCACCTTTAAGCTCATCGACATGATCCAGAATACCTTCGATAGTATCGTATTGTTCGAGTAATTTTGAAGCGGTCTTGGGCCCTACTCCTTTTATGCCAGGAATATTATCCACGGCATCCCCTTGCAAACCTAACATATCAATGACCTGATCGACACGCTTAATATTCCACTTTTCGATGATTTCTTTGGGGCCCATCAACTCGGAATCATTGCCTTGCCTTCCAGGCCTTAACAAAGTGACTTTATCGGTCACCAACTGCCCAAAATCTTTATCGGGTGTCACCATAAAAACATCAAAACCTTCTTTTTCGGCTTTATGGGCGATGGTACCGATGATGTCATCTGCTTCAAAACCCTGTTTTTCAAGAATGGGAATATTAAAAGCATTTAGCAGCTTCTTGATAATCGGCACTGCATAGCTGATATCTTCGGGTTGTGCTTCTCGATTGGCCTTATATTCTGGAAACAGATCATGCCGAAAAGTCGGGCCTTTCAAATCAAAAGCAACACCAATATGAGTCGGCTTGTTGTTTTTGATAATGTCCCAAAGTGCTCGGACAAATCCAGAAATAGCGGAGACATTATTGCCTTTAGAGTTGATTAAAGGACGCTTGATAAAAGCAAAATGTGCGCGATAGATGAGCGCATAAGCATCTAAAAGATAGAGTGTTTTCTTTTCGTTTCCCATGGGGCGAAGATAAACAAAATCTAGGACTCCAACCATAAAAAAGCAGGTTCCGAATAAATCGAAACCTGCTCTTCATAAATTTTAATTGCTTACTTCAGTGAGATAGCCTCTGTATAATAACCTTCACCTTGTTGATTTACTTTAATAACACGGTAAAACCATTGTTTATTTCCAGTCTGCTTATCTAGGAAGGAATAGCTATCAAGGTCATTTTGTGTTTGAACCATGGCTAAGTGCTTAAAGTTCTGACCGTCACTTGATCGTTGGATGATAAAGAATTTTACATCTTCATTTTCAAATCTTTTCCAAGTAATTTGATTGCCCAACTCTAAGGCTTCCCCTTGCAAAGGACAAACAGGAGAAACATTGGCGTATTTTTCTTTATTAACAGAATTACCTGTTTTGGCATAAGAGAAAACAGTGGTCATTTGAACTAACCCTACAAGGAGCATGGTTCTAAAACACTTTAGTTTGTCATTACAAATTGAAATCACAGCTTTTTTTTTTACTATTGGCGATATTGCCCAATTTGGGTAGAATTTAAATTACAGATAGCTAGTACCTAGCTTATTTTTTATCACACAATTTTTCATCTACAGGAAAGCTTGAAAAATTAACAACCATTCCTAGTTTTGAAATCGTTGGAAATTCTAACTCATTCAACCAACAATTCATTTCACCAGCAATATGATCATTGATAATGATATTGGTCGGTGGTTTTACGTTTTCAGCGTCTGTTGAAACATAAGCATACTCTAGAAAAAGTGCTGAAGTAAACTCTCCAACTCCTTGATTATCAACATCTACTACCCGATAAAACCAGCTTTCATTGCCTACTTTTTTATCCGTAAACGTATAATCCGTCTTATCGCTATCCGAATCAACCATAGCCAATGGAAAAAACTTTACACCATCCTTAGAACGCTGAACAATAAAGAAAT
>CAYTLX010000272.1:0-1818 GCA_964438645.1 uncultured Saprospiraceae bacterium
GAGTCGCTTCGCTGGTTGAGCGCTTGTCCTTCGGACTTCGCTGGTTGAGTCGCTTTGCTGGTTGAGCACTTGTCCTTCGGACTTCGCTGGTTGATGAGTTGAATGCTACCGCCTAGAACGAATAAAACGTGCACTCCCAATATCCCAAAAGCGAAGCGCCCTAATAAAGGCGAAGCGCCCACTTGAATCCTGCGGAAAACCATCTTGGGGGCATTTGGACTAGGTTGGTTTCGGTATAATTTTCATTTAGGATATTGCTTGCTTGCGCAAAAATGAAAAAAAATGGGAATTTCCAAGAGATTTTTGCATCGACCAAATCATAGTCGGGTAGTGTGACACGATCTAAATAACGATAAGTTATATTCAGGTTACCTTTTTGTGCAAATTTCCAATTAGCACTGGTATTTAGTTGGTGCTTCAGGTTGTTTAAGGCATATCTAGAGATGATTGCTTCGGATGTGGTTAAGTCTGTTTGGATAAAGGTGTAATTGGCCGAAAGGCTCAAGGGAAAGTTTTGGGGATGGTAGTTAATTTCTGTTTCGAAGCCATTAGCGATGACTTGATTGAAGTTGTTCGGTTGCCATTTTGCGGTGTCAACGGACTTTGTCCAATCAATGATATTTTCTCCGATTCGACGGAAAGCGGCCATGCTTAGTGTCCAGTTATTTTGGTGGTATTTTGAGCCAAATTCTAGGGTTAGGGCAGATTCTGGAGCTAGGTTTGGATTTCCGATATTGGCTTTACTTTCGTAAAATAAATCCGTATAGGAAGGCGTACGCCAGGTATATCCGATATTGGAATAGACTTTCCATTGGTCATTGATGCTCCATCCAATGTCCATTCCTGGAAAAAGTCTTGCGCCAAAATCGCTATAATAGTGTAGGTTTAAGCCAGGGACAATATCTAGTTGATTATCAAATAGTTGTATTCTTTCTTCTATAAATAATCCTACTGCTGTTCGCTCATGTGGGCCTAAGTTATTGCTTTGGATGAAGAAGCGATTTGCCGTAAGTCCTAGACCTGTTGTAAATTGATTTTTCTTGAATCGACTATTTACTTCAAATCCCAAATTATTGCTGATGTGCATATTGCGATAGACTTCGGGTTTGAGCCGAATGAAGAGATACATGTCTTGATTTCTGCGCCAATACATACGTGGCGAAATGGACCATTTGCCGATTTTGGTGGACATCTGCAAGGCTACAATACTTGTTTGAATTTCTTCGTATTGGTCTTTGAACTTTGGACTTGCGTAAAACCCATTGGCTCCAAATTTACGGCTAGTCATACCGCCTAGAAGCTTCCAAAGGGTATTTTTGATGTTCCAGTCCTGTCGGATAAAGCCATTAGACATTTGGTAATCGGTGTTGTATTTGTAACCCTTGGATTCGGTGGTACTCAGGGAAATAGATGTCCTAGAATCCGGTAAAGTGGCATGGACTTGACCTTTCCAAAGACCAAAATCTCCTGCTTCAAAGTTGGCGGAAATATTTTCGTTTCGAGTGGATTGTGTGACAATATTAATGGCACCTGCAAAGGCATTGGGGCCATAAATTCTGGCTGCTGGCCCTTTGATGATTTCAATACGTTGAATGGCATCCTTCGAGATGGGTAAATTTAGGCTGTGATGCCCCGTTTGTGGATCAATCATCGGAATACCATCAATCAATATGAGCACTTGCTCAAAGCTGCTACCACGAATACTAACATCCGCTTGGACACCGTGTACTCCCCGTTGGCGTACATCTATACCCCCAAAATGTTGGATTAGCTCGGCCGTACTCTGTCCAGGATAGGCTTGCAATTGCTCTTTTTTGA
>CAYTLX010000272.1:1828-3730 GCA_964438645.1 uncultured Saprospiraceae bacterium
GGGCATTTTCCCGAAAGGGGATGGAAAGTCGATTGTCTGTGACGTTAATTTCAGTCAATGGATGGGTCGTCAAGCTATCCTGTGCCCACGTGGGCTGAAAAATAAAACAACCTAGGAAGAGTAAAAGTAATCTCATTTGAACGATTTAGGGCAAAATTAGGTTTTTTTTGGAAGCTTTTATTCTTTTGGGGTTAGTTTACTCAAGTTTTGGTACAGGATGGTAAGCTATATGGTGTCTATCAGAATTTTTTTATTTTGGAAAATCATGTACATTGCACCCAAATTAAAAATCCGTAACTGTTTAGGTGCCCTGTTTTTAGGCAGAAAATAGGCATTTTTGTGTATGTTGAAGCTATTTTTTTTGAAGCATAGCACCGCTACGTGATAAAAAAATGGCAAAAACAGGCGCAAAAAGGGCATTTTATTGCAAAAATTTGCGGTACCTAAACTGTTACAAAAATACAACCAATGACTTACGATAATATGCTTGACCTAATCGGGAATACGCCGCTCGTAGAGATTCACGGCATTACGGACAATCCCAAAGTTAAACTTTTTGCCAAAATTGAAGGTCAAAACCCTGGTGGTAGCGTGAAGGACCGTGCCGCTTTTGGGATGATTGAAGGGGCGATGAAAAAAGGCGAGATTAAGGAAGGAAGCCACGTTGTAGAAGCAACAAGTGGAAATACAGGGATTGCTCTAGCGATGATTGCGCAACAATTTAAGATTAAGATGACTTTGGTGATGCCCGACCATGCGACCCAAGAGCGGATTGATACGATGCGGGCATTTGGAGCAGAAGTAATTTTGACACCTTCCGCAAAAACTATTGAGTATTCAAGGGAGTTTGCCCAAAAAATGGTCGATGAGAAAGGGTATTTTATGCTCAATCAGTTTGGAAATATAGACAATTGGCGTAGTCATTTTAAAGGTACGGGCCCAGAAATATGGAAAGCAACAGGCGGACGAGTGACTCATTTTGTGTCTGCCATGGGTACGACGGGAACCATCATGGGGGTGAGTCGATATTTGAAAGCAAAGGACAGCGATATTCAAATTATTGGTGTGCAACCGTCGGAAGGCTCTAGAATTCCGGGTATTCGTCGTTGGTCTCCCGAGTTTTTGCCTGCAATATTCGATAAGCACCGTGTGGATCGTACGATGGACGTGTCACGGGATGAAGCCATCAGCTCTATGCTAGAATTAGTAAAAAAACACGCCATATTCTCGGGGCTTAGTGCGGGCGGAGCATTTACTGTTGCTAAGAAAGTCGTTGCCGAAATAGAAGAAGGCACGGTGGTGTTTATTTGCCCTGACCGTGGGGATCGCTATTTGAGTAGCGGAGTGTTTGGTCGCTAGTTCCCTGTCGAGTCGAACGGCCGTTCGCTTTTTTAGGGATTTAGTTATTTTATGCTGGTAGTTACTTACTAGTTTGCTGTAAAAACACAACCAGATGTGGGCGTCTCATAGATCTCTACTCTTGATAATAAGGGTAAGCTAGGTTTTAGATGTGTCCAAATCCACTTGGCGATGTTTTCTGCGGTTGGATTTTCTAGTCCTTTTATGTCGTTTAAGACATGGTGATCCATTTGATCGATGAGTGGCTTGAAAGCGGCCTTGATTTCCCCAAAGTCAATGACCCATCCAAAATGGGGATCTACATCACCTTCTACTACGATTTTGACTTTGTAGGTGTGTCCGTGCATGTGAAAGCACTTGTGCCCATCGGGTACATTGGGCAAAAAGTGGGCTGAATCAAACGTAAATTCCTTGAATATTTCCATGTTTGTATTATGAGCCTGCAAAGGTAATGGATTTTGTGGTAACAGTATTGGCCTACGACATTGGGGTATCACGCAACGACGCAACGCTGCTACCGCCCGAGACATTTTTTAACACATA
>CAYTLX010000273.1:0-3728 GCA_964438645.1 uncultured Saprospiraceae bacterium
CAAATTATAATCCCATGAACATATATCGTAAATCCCTTGCGGGAAATTTTTTAAAATTAGGAGTAAGCTAGATCCCTTCTTAAATAGCTTACTCCTGAAAGGGGTTTTGAATCCCATGAACATATCCAAAAAACAATTCCTATCACTTTTGAAAAGAATGTGTATTTCCTTTTTGATGATACAAAGATAATGTCAAAGCCTTTATAGGCAAATAACAATGAATTTGTATTGTGAAGATTTATCTCAACTTTTCTGACGACAACTTTCTCTAAATCAATTCTTTAAGAGACTATTTTGTGAAAAATGTCGCATCTCTTTAGATGCGACATTAACAACAAATTATAATCCCATGAACATATCTTAAGTTCGCCTAAAAAACGGATACCCGTTAAAAATTATTACTAATTCGGCGACTATTTCTAAATTTCTTTTGTTAACGATGTCCTAATCCCTGCTTTCCTACCCAACCTGTTAACTTTAATGTATTTAGGAGATAGTTATTTCCCTTCTAAAATAACTATCTCACTAAATATCCCATGAACATATCCAAAGGAAGAAGCTTCGTTTTCACTTTTGAATGTTTGCTTATTTCCTTTTACGATACAAATATGGGAGTATATCTAAGAGAAAAAAATAACATAAAAAAAAATTTGTGAACTAATTAGTAGTATGATGAAGAGTTGTAATAATCATAATATACTAATAATCAGATAGTTACATCTAATTATTTGTGAATAATAAAAACTATTTTTTTTATTATTTTAATAGAGAAAATCTTTTTTTTAGGATTTTTAGCCAAAATTTTGAAGAAATTATTAGGCTATTCCCAAAAAACTGGGCTAAAGAGCTCAGAAGTAAGCATAATAAAGTAGGTGTAGCTCCGAAGGGGCTCAAAAGAAATTTTAGGAGAAAGCAGGGTGGGGTTATTTCAAAAAGAAAATGAATGCTGAAAATTCTGTCCTAGCCAATCCATTTGCGGAAGCGCAGGAGAAGTAATGAGGGGATATTCCTTTAGACTCATGATGGAGTCATTTCGTTGAAAAACCTTTTTTAGATCAAATATAATCTCAAGGTCATTCCCAGAATCATTTATCGAGAAGCCTTTACTTATAGATACTTGCTTAAACATTTTGTCTTCGACGATTTTGATGCTGAAAGAAGTTGTATCATCTCCTTGATAATATTGCCCCGCAATATCTTCAAAAACATAACTAAGATATTGGCTAGAGTAGCGATTATCAACACCTAGCGGGTTTCCTGAAGAGAAATTTTTTGGATTCTGGTTATTTTCTTCATGTGCCACTCCTAGGCCAAACTTAATGCCCGTATAGTCCCCTAACGGCACTTTATAATACGTCTGTATCCATCCCTTCTCCGAAGTACTTTCATCATGTTGAATGGAAGCAACGTCTAAAAAGGCCACGTCATCCAAGGCAATTTCATCAGTACCATTGGCGGCTACGAGAGATATATCCGACAAAAACATAGACAAGCCATTAAATCGAATACTGCCTTCTGAAGGATAATCATACTCTTTGCCAGCAATAAACGGCTCGTCCCCAAATACCGTCTTGATACTTACTTTTACGGTAGCAGATGGGCCCACAGGGGATTCCTTCCTACATGACGTCCATGGAAGAATACAAGTAAACAAAACAAAAAATAATAAAACCTGACGCATCCAGTCTGTTTTTCCGTATTAGTAACTATTTTGTAGCGATTATTGTACCAAACTAATGGCTAGTTTGCTGTTATTGCGCAATTTATTCGATATTTCCCCTTTATCGCCCTGCCAATCGATATCTTTTAACCATTTTTGGATATTAATGGCCAAGTTCAACTCATAATCCGTCCCTTTTGGCACCGAAAAAGCGGGGGCATACGCCAAATTTAAAGCAATATTCGCACCATTAACTACAAATGTATCCACCTTGTAATTAGCCTTAGACGTATCTGTCACAATGACCCATTTTTGCTGCAAGTAAACCTTAGGGCTCACCCACATAGAATCTTTACTAATGCCCAAAGCGTGTTCCTTGGGTAGAGAGTCGGGGATAACGGTCCGCTGAAGCGCATCCATACCTATCACCAAATGAACACTATCGTAAGCGCCAAAATCAACAAAGTCTCCAAAATCATATTTTAACACATTGTCTTCCACCAAAATCACATTGCTCGATACCATAGCTTTTTGGGGGGCATCTTGCGCATCATACACCCAATGCTCTGTAGAACCTTCCGCATCTACCCAATCCCCTGTACCTTTCACTTCTACGTGAGAGAGAAAAAAAGCAAAGGATTCTATCTTGAAAACATGCCCAGCTGCTTCAAAATATTCCAACTTTGAAAATGAAGTACTATCATCCTTCTTATAGTTGACCTTTAATTTTAACTTAGGGTATTCACAACAGCAATCCTTGTCTGCGGATACGTCAAAATTTAAGGCCGTAGGATCCAAACAGCCTTCTTGTTCATCATAGCACCCGACCACCACCAACAATATGGTCAATAACAACCACTGAATTTTATTCATATTTGCTTTATTACCCAAACTCTTATGTCTAGTTTTTATTTTTGGCTCGATACTCCGCTTGATACTTTTTGGTCTCTTTTTTTATTAGTTGCTTTACTTGCGTCGAAAAGTCTTTGTTTAGCATCCAATTCAAATAGTTTCTGTCATGATACAACGTCTTGCCCACTAACTTTCCTGCATTGACTCCAAAATTAAACACCAAGTTGCCATCTTTATCATATTTCAATCGCTGTGTAGCATCTGCCGTAGATAAATCATTGGTAAATTCATGTAGCGCCGCTGCATTCCGAACCACTGGATTTGGTAGCCGATTACCATCTGCATCAATCCATTCTTTTCCGTCATACATATCCAACTGACCATTAAACACATCAATCGTTGCACGAACATCCGCCAAGGCATCATGCGCATTTTCAATCTCCTTTCCTTTGTAATAGCGCAATGCTGCTCTCAAGGTACGTGGCTCCATCTTATAGAAAATACGTTGCATATCCAACAAGCGTCGCTTACTTATATCGAATTCAAAGCCTGCCCTTGCAAACTCTTCCATCAACATCGGCACATCAAAACGATTAGAATTATATCCTCCCAAATCTGCATCGCCAATAAAATCATACAATTCCTGTGCTGCTTGCGCAAAAGTAGGCTTATTTCGGAGCTGCTCTGGACCAATACCATGCACCGCAAATGCTTCTTCCGAAATGGGCACTCCTGGATTAATCAGCAGCATCTTTTCTTCGGGCTCTTCTTTGCCTACGGAGTATTTGATTAAGGCAATCTGTAAAATTCGATCCCTAATAATATTCAATCCTGTAGATTCAATATCAAAAAACACCAAGTCTCTGTCTAGTTCTAGTCCAATCATGTTCGTTTTCTTTTGGTATGTTTAATTACTGTGGTTTCGCTCTTTGTTTGAAAAAATGGTCTTAATATTCCCATCAGGCAGTCCAATTTTCAAAATAACTTCAATAGGGATAGAATCTGCCAATTTTATGGCTTGCTCATATCCCATCGCCATCATTGCCGTCGCCAAAGCATCGGCAGTCATACAATTTTCCGCAAGGACTGATGCCGACAAGATCGTATTCCTTTCGGAAAAGCCAGTCTTAGGATTAATAGTATGACTATATTTTTGACCTTTTACTTCGTGAAAATTCCGATAATTCCCCGAAGTAGCCATCGCTTCATTATCCAA
>CAYTLX010000274.1:0-3698 GCA_964438645.1 uncultured Saprospiraceae bacterium
ATCCAACGGCACTTACTTCCTTCGCCTTATCTCTAAAAATGGCATGGAAACTCGCAGGGTGGTGATTCAAAACTAAAAGTTTCACTATATTGCTTAAAAAAGCCTTTCGGTCTCCGAAAGGCATAATGGCGGTGCAAATTCATTTGCATAATGGCCATGCAAATTCATTTGCATAAACCCAAACTGGCTCTACGGCGATACTCACTGCGCTATATCGGAGCCAATTCTTGAATTGGCTCTACGCCTTGCAAATAAATTTGCAAGGCCTAATGCTTTAAATAAAACGCACTCGTCAGCTCAATATAAGACGGTGTATATTCCCGAGAGTCATCACTCTTATAAATAGCAATTTTGGCAGATTCTACCGTGTCGCATTTATTTAATCCAAGTTCAATCAACAGCCGATTAACACTTCGGTCAGCCCTTGGACATACCTCCGCTTGCCGAAACAAACAAAACCCATAACTCTTCGCCATCTCCACAAACCGAAGCCCTTCTATATACGGCAAAACAACCGCAAAACGACCGTCTCTCGACAAAAGTCGCCGAACAGCACGCAACAGCTCATTATTGGGCAATTTAACAGTATGGCGTACACTACTGCGTTTTTGATTTTCCGAAAGGGTCCCACCCGTAAAAAAAGGAGGATTACAAACAATCAAATCATAAGGCGCCATTTCATGATCAAATTCTTGAATGGGAGACTTAAAAGCTACTAATCGATTACTCCAGCTAGCTTGCGCAAAATTCTGTTTGGCTTCTTCATACGCCCCTTCTTCAATCTCTACTCCATGTATAATGGCATTCACATTACGCTGAGCCATCATCAAAGCAATTAGCCCCGTCCCTGTTCCTATATCCAAAATTTTCTGATATCCAGAGACATCCACCCATGAACCAAGCAATACACTATCCGTATTCACTTTCATCGCTGATTTCTCCTGATGAACATCAAACTGCTTAAACTTAAAAATGGGTGTCATACTTCAAATCATTATTGAGCGTGGGAATAAAACTAAAATTTCCAAATTAAGTTTAGGATATATCCAAAAGACCTTCCGGCAAATCCATCAATATACTTTTTTTCTTTTCATCAAAGTCTAGGATATAAGCCTCCACCCATGGAATCATTACTTCCTGCTCCAGATATTCTACGAGTACCACGGTCTGATAGGGTTTCTCGTCATAATCTAAAATGGCTCCTATTTTCCCTAAATTTGTGTCTATAATCTCAAATCCAAGAACATTTTCCATTTCCGACGTCTCTTCTTCCAAAAACACATTGGGCATATCCTGCTTGCGCACAAAAATATCATTCTTGGCCACCTTATGGGCGGCATTAGGATTGTCAACATCTTCAAAAAACACCAAAAGATGCGCCCCCTGCTCCTTAAAAGACGTGAAGAAAAAGGGTATCACATCCCCACCCTGCCGTACAAAAAGCACGTTTTTGGGTGGTACTAATCCCACAAACTCATCCCACAATTGTACTTTGATGGCTCCTTGTAGTCCAAATGGCTTGCCCAAGCGCCCAATCTGAATATATTCTTCTTCCATTAGTTATGTTCTATGAGCTATTGGGTCAAAATCACTCCTTTTTCTGCTTTCTCCGCCCATGTACCCGTACACGTAATACACTGTGTATCAAGGATTTGCTGTGTCCGCTCAATCAAGCCAACTCCCCTTGCGTAAACAGCCGCAGACTTACGCAATTCTATGGATGTCTCAAAATCCGCTTCTTGTACAATAAAAACATCATCAAAGGACTCATTACTCACAACACGGTTGCCCTTGCCTACTACTTGATAATCCCACTCCTTAAAAAACTCCATATTTTCACTAGCAATCTTAACCGTAGTACGGTTATCAAAAAAGGCATTACCATCCCACGTCGTCCCCAATTTAACTGGAAAAGTTAATTTTATAAATTTTAAATTTTCTTCTGTCTGAATGATTCGGTTATCTTCTTTGATGATCCACCAAACGGTATTAGTTTGCCAATTGTCACTAGCATTCTGGCGCCATTCCCGTAAAACTCTATATTTTACATCTTGACCTTCTCCTATTTTTTCCACTATACTTTCTTTGATTTGGCTGGAGATAGTGTCCGCTCCACTTTGCCCAAAAACAATGGAATCAACCGCATACACCCGATATTGCCCTACCTTTACAGGAAAATAGTCATACCCCATGTCCGTTCGATGGTCATCCAAGGCTCGTTTGGCGCACCCCCAAAATAAAATGGGAATTATGAAATACAAAATCTTAGTCATTTATTTATTATTTTTTTGCGCTTCTTTGGCGGAATCATATCGATTCGGTGATTGGTATTTGTATTGGTCCATGTTGTCCCTTTACTGGTTGTTTTTTTCTTCTCACGAAGCCGTTCGGTCGTTCGGCTCTACGGGGTGCGGCGTGCCAAAATTTGGGCGCTCCATAGATATTAATCCACCACCAATCACATCATCTCCTTCATAAAAGACGGCCGACTGACCTGGTGCAACACCTTTTACATTCGCCAAAAATTCCACATCTATCTTATCGCCAAAATTTCGCAACAAACTCATCGTGCCCTTGTCGTGATATCGTATCATCGTCTTCACTTCTACACCATCTTCAATCGAAGCATACTTCTGAAAATTCAAATCATATACCCGCATCCCATTCCGAATTAAATCCTTCTCATATCCTATAACCACCGTATTCGTATCAGGCTGTATATCAACAACATAAGCTGGCACTCCTAAAGCGATTCCTAGACCCTTTCTTTGCCCAATTGTAAAGAATGGATACCCTTGATGCGTCCCCAACACTTTGCCTTCTGTATCTACAAAAGTCCCGCCAGCCACTCGCTCTTCCAACCCCGGTATATTTCTTTTCAAAAAACCCCGGTAATCATTATCAGGTACAAAACAAATCTCATAACTCTCTCCTTTCTTAGATAATTCTGTGTATCCACGATCATAAGCGATTTGGCGCACTTCGGTCTTTGTCAAATCCGCCAAAGGAAATAAAGTCCTAGCCAACAACTCCTGCGTCAACCCCCACAAAACATAACTCTGATCTTTAAATCTATCCTTGGGTCGGGTAATATAATACCGCCCATCCTGTTGCTTGATTTTCGCATAATGACCCGTAGCGATAAATTCGCAATCCATCGCATCGGCTCGCTTCAATAAAGCTTCCCATTTGATATGCGTATTACACAACACACAAGGATTCGGTGTCCGACCCGCCAAATATTCACTCTTAAAGTTATCAATCACATAACTCCCAAAATCTTCTCTGATATCTATCACAAAATGGGGAAAAGCCAAATTTACCGCCAATCCACGAGCATCATTGATAGAATCCAAGCTACAACAGCCCGTTTCTTTGGTCGTACCACCAGAATTAGCATAATCCCATGTCTTCATGGTAATCCCCACAATTTCATACCCCTGCTCTTCCAACAACAACGCCGTAACCGTGCTATCAATTCCACCACTCATGGCTACCAAAACTCTTCCTTTCTTTTTCAATGTATTTTTTTTATTCTTGTAGATAAACAACGAAGAAGGTCTCTAATGGTTTAATTTGACTTATGACTTCGTGTGTTTAAAACATTATCTCGGGCGGCAGCACGTTGCGGCGTTGCGTGATACCCAATCCGTGGGCGGTAGCACTATGCTCCTATGCTTCTATGTGTTTAAAAAAAT
>CAYTLX010000275.1:0-3672 GCA_964438645.1 uncultured Saprospiraceae bacterium
GAATTAAACTTACTCTAATTTGGCTGGTTACTGAATGCGGGTTAATTCCCGAAGTTTATACAAATCCAACATCCAAAGCTGATGCTTTTCTACTACCTGCTTTCGCAAAAAAGCTTTCGGTATTAAGCGTAAAAAGGGCGTAAATAACTTTAGCCTTTTAGCCATTTGCTGCAAGCGGGTGCCTGTAAAGTCATATTTTTCTTCGAGAAAACGTAGATTTTTGACGGCAACGTCCACCTTATCCATAAACTCTTCATTGGTGGAAAGCCCTAAATGGGCCAAGCCATTGTCAAGATGAAGGACTTCGACATTCCTTTTTTGTAAGGTTTCACCAAAAATAGTGTCTTCATGCCCATAGCCCTTGATGCTTTCGTCAAATTCAATGGACAGAAAAAGGTCTTTGGGTATCACAAAATTAGAAGGGACAAAACCTTGATAAGGCGCCTTATTTCGCTCATTGGCGGGTCGCTCTTCCCTATTTCGTCCATAAATCCAGTGTAATAAAAATTCATCGCTTGGTGGTTGCGCATCATAAAAATGTCCTCCGCATACGACCCTATTTTCCGAAAGGACATCCAGATACTTGCGTAAAAAATCATCTGTCCGAACCCCCATATCGCCATCAATAAACAACAAATAAGGGTATTGAGCCTTTTGCGCCAGCCAATTGCGACTCCCCGAACGCCCTAAATTGGTGGGCAAATAGATATATTTTGCGAAAGCTAGAAGATTTATGGCTTCATTGGCTTTTGGGGGATTTGGGGAGTGATCATCCGCGACAATTATCTCAAATTCTATCCCCAAAGCCATGGCTTGCGCTTGCAAGTCGGTCACCAACTTTATGCCGTTGTAATTGTATATAGGGATGAGAATGGAAAGCAAAAGTATCTTTTTTGATGCAAATTTAATTTTTTCCGCAAGGAATAACGATTTCTCAGACACATAACCGTACTTTGTGACCAAAATAAACAACTATGGCTTCAAATCAAGCACTAAATGGACTAATCCAAGACGCTTCGCTGTCCGCTGAAGCAAGAAGTATAGCCAAAAAAGTATTAAATAATGAGCGAATCTCTACGGATGATGCTTTGTACTTGTACGAAAATGCCGAATTAGGTTTTGTCGGTATCTTGGCGAATTATATCCGTGAGTCCAAAAATGGCGACCATACCTACTTTAATAAGAATTTTCATATTGAGCCGACCAATGTTTGTATTTATTCTTGTGATTTTTGCTCCTATTCTCGACTCAAAAAGAATCGGGAAGATGGCTGGGAATTATCCATGAATGAAATGATGGATATCGTCAAAAAATATGATGGGCAAGCGGTGACCGAAGTACATTTTACTGGCGGAGTCTTGCCACAGTATGATGTGCCATTCTATGAAGAATTGTTTAGACGCATCAAAAAACATCGTCCTGAGCTACACATCAAAGGGCTCACCCCCGTAGAATATCACTACATTTTCAAAAAGGAAAAGCTATCCTATCGTGAAGGTATGGAGCGCATGAAAGCGGCGGGATTGGACTCTATGCCTGGTGGTGGAGCGGAGATTTTTGACAAGGAGATTCGGGATCAAATCGCTGGTGGAAAATGCTCTTCCGAGCAGTGGTTAGAGATACATCAAATCTGGCATGACCTAGGGATGCGCTCCAATGCGACAATGCTTTATGGGCATATTGAGACGTTTGCACATCGGGTAGATCACTTGGATCGCTTGCGCAAATTACAAGACCAAACGGGTGGATTTATGGCATTTATCCCCCTAAAATTTCGCAACAAGAATAACGACATGTCCCATGTTCCCGAAGTGAGCACAGTGGAAGATTTGCGCAATTATGCGATTAGTAGAATCTTTTTGGATAACTTTCAGCACATCAAGGCATATTGGCCGATGATAGGGCGAGATACGGCTCAAATGGCGCTGGCTTTCGGCGTAAATTGCATGGATGGCACTATCGACGATACGACCAAAATCTACTCCATGGCAGGCTCCGAAGAGCAAAATCCGGCCATGACGACTGCCGAGATTGTGAATAATATTCGCTTGGTCGGACGTAAAGCCATCGAGCGAGATTCTTTGTACCATGTCATCAAGGATTACACAGAAGAAGTTTTTGAAGAAGATACCCAATATCGTGGTTACGCCATAAAGTAACTTATCCAATGGAACGACTAAAAATTACTGCTGTAAGCTATCTCAATACGAAGCCATTTTTGTATGGTTTATTTCAGAGTGGTTTGGATCAAAAGCTGGACATCAGCTTGGATATTCCGTCGGAATGCGCCAGAAAACTAGTGTCGGGAGAAGCAGATTTTGGGCTAATTCCTGTGGTGGCTATTTCAGAAATTCCCAATCCCGTAATCATTTCAGATTATTGTATTGGAGCGGATGGCCCAGTGCGTACGGTGATGATTTATAGCGATGTGCCTATGGATCAGATTAAGCGCATTTACTTAGATTTTCATTCTAGGACTTCCGTCAAATTAGCCGAGATTTTGCTCAAAGAATATTGGAAGGTAGCCCCAGAATTAATTCCAGCTAAAGAAGGATATATCCATGATATTCAGGGAGATACAGCAGGTATCGTGATAGGTGATAGAGCCTTTGCCCTTTCGGAAAGATATGCCTACCAATACGATTTGAGCGCCTATTGGAAGAAGATGACGGGATTGCCGTTTGTGTTTGCGGCATGGGTCAGTCGAAAGCCGCTTTCGCAAAAATTTATTCAAGATTTTAATCAAGCGCTAAAGAAAGGACTAGCATTAATCCCCCAATTAATCGCTTTGATGCCTAGCCCTACTCAAAATTTTGATTTAGTGAATTACTTTAAGACACAAATTCAGTACGAATTGGATACACCAAAGCGAGAAGCCTTAGCGTTATTTTTGGAGAAAGTAAATCAGGATGCTGAAGTAGTGCTTTCCTTTCAATAGATTTACAACTTAAATCATCATGAGATATCGACTCTTCATTTTATTATTTTTCCTTGGATTTGGCGTTTTTGCTCAAGATGTAATCACTATTACCAATGGCTCTTTTGAAGGAGAGCGTGGCACGGCTGCCACCTTGCCACAAGGTTGGATCCCCTGCCGAATGGGCACGACACCAGATATTTTGCCTGGTTCTTGGGGCGTATATACGATACCTGCACATGGGCAGAGTTATGTCGGTCTCATTACTCGGGATGATGGTAGTTTTGAAGCCATTGGGCAACGACTCACGGCGCCCCTTCTAAAAAATGAGTGTTATAGTTTTACACTTGATTTAGCCCATTCAAAGACTTATTCTGGTTATAATCTGCCGATTCGGCTACGAGTTTGGGCGGGTTCGGAGACTTGCGCCAAAGACCAACTACTTTGGGAAAGCGATTTGATTTATAATCAAGATTGGCAGACGCATGAAGTGCGCTTTTCTGCCAAAAATACCTACCACTATCTCATCATCGAAGCGTATTTTGCTCCAGGGGTTTTTATTAAATATCGGGGAAACATACTCATCGATCATCTCTCTGATATAGTGAAATGCGATCGGGCTTAGGGATGCACTAAATCTCACAATCCTTTGGCTTAGTCAAAGGCAAAGGGGACGCACTCGCCCCTAAGCCTAGAAAAAAGCAAGGTGGCAGCGCCGCAGGCAATGGACTGTGAAATTTATTTCACACCTTCGA
>CAYTLX010000276.1:0-3670 GCA_964438645.1 uncultured Saprospiraceae bacterium
AGCATTTCCTTTTTTGCGCAAGCGACACCACCAGATACTATACGTACTGCTATAAAGGTAGGCATCGTCAAAGAATACTGCGTTGACACGTCAGATTTTGCGGGTACAATGAGTAGTATTGTGGATATTTGTGATGGTTCATCTGGTACAGCTGTAAATTTTGTTTTATTACCGACCACCTTTTGTGTCAGTTATGGCGGGCTAGAACTGGGCACTGAATCAAGCTGTCTAGTTTATTGCGATGATACCGGCCAATGCGACACGACCGTTTTAGTGGTGACTATTGTGCCAGATTCCGTTTCGACCCTACCAGCGATAGCCGTAGATGATTATTTAGAGACCATCGAAAACACATCTGTCTCCCAGAATATCCTTGAAAATGATTTATTGCCCAATAATGGGGCTTTTACAAGTTTGCGTATCATTAGCCAAGGCAATAACGGCTCAGGAATTATTGCAGCAGATGGCAATATAACTTACACCCCTAATCAAGATTTTTGCGGAGCGAATGACACCTTAATATACGAAGTCTGCAATATTGTGTCGTGCGATACGGCCAGCATTTATGTGACGGTAGCTGAATGTCTTAATATAGACGGGCTTTTTGTATATGATGGCTTCTCTCCAAACGGTGATTTCGTCAATGATTTTTGGAAGATTTTGGGGCTAGAAGATATCCCCGATCATCATATCTATGTCTATAACAGATGGGGCAATTTAGTTTTTGAAACAAAAAACTATCAAAATGATTGGGATGGCAAATGGGACGCAACTCCTTTACCACCAGGGACTTATTTTTACTTAATTGATGATGGACTTGGAAAAAAACAAACTGGCTACGTAGAAATATCTTATTAAGAATATTTTTTAGCACGGTTTTTGAAAAGTATAAATTAGATTTTTCTTTCATAAATTATAAACAACTTACATAAGATGAAAAACTTACTTATTCTTGCGTTTGTCGTACTTTACGGTACAAGTGTGTTTGGGCAGCAAGACCCCATGTTTACAAAATACATGTTTAACTCACTTTATTACAATCCTGCTTATGCGGGATCACATGACCATTTGAGCGCCGCATTGCTACACAGAACGCAGTGGATTAACTTTAAAGGGGCTCCAAGCACTCAAACATTAACAGTGCACACTCCCTTACGGGAAAATCGTGTTGGAGTTGGTCTTACCTTGTTACATGACCAAATTGGGGTGACTCGAACTACCAGTGCAAATTTGGC
The DNA here is from genome assembly GCA_964438645.1 of uncultured Saprospiraceae bacterium. Classification (GTDB taxonomy): domain Bacteria; phylum Bacteroidota; class Bacteroidia; order Chitinophagales; family Saprospiraceae; genus HyVt-613. Next base: position 1,236 of record CAYTLX010000276.1, read on the forward strand.
CTATGCCTACCGCATCCCTTTCGGGAAAAAAGCAAAATTAGCTATTGGAATTCAGGGAGGAATGACCAATTACAGAGCTGACTGGCAAAAACTAAACCTAGAAACAGGTTCAGATGTAGCCTTTATGGGAGATAATCCTAATAAGTGGCTTCCTAATTTTGGAATTGGTCTTTACTTTAATACTAAGCACTTTTACACAGGCATTAGCTCTCCACATTTGATTGAGCATAAGCTAAGAGATCAAAGTACATCTGTGGAAGCATCACTGATTGCACAGCAATACAGACATTACTACTTCACTATTGGTGGGGCCATCCCAATCAAAGGAGATGATATCGTGTTTAAACCTTCATTATTAGTAAAAAATGTAGGTATTGACAGTAAATTGCGTAAAACAGCTGACTTACAGGCCATTAATGCTCCTACAGAATTCGATATAGATTTATCTGTATTATTCATGAATACCATTTGGGTAGGTTCAGCGTTTAGATCTTCTATTGAGAAGTTTTCTAATAACAAAAGTTCATTTGACTCTGGAGATATTTGGGCTTCTTACAATCTAAGAAATGGTATGCGTATCGGTGCCGCTTATGACTATACCTTGACGGAAATAAACAAGGAAACACCAGGCTCTTTTGAAGTAATGCTTGGCTATGAACTTGATTTCAAAACCAGACGAATCGAAACGCCACGATATTTCTAATAAACGAAACATCTGGACACAAAAAGCAGTATGTTAACCAAAGTTGAAAAAATAAGTAAAATGCGAAAAATAAAATTCCTTTCCATTTTTGCCATCCTGTTAGTTTTCGGTACAAGTGCTTTTGCACAGACTGGAAAGCTTAAGCGAGCAAAAAACTTCATGGACAACCTAGAGTATCTAGCAGCAATCCATGCTTACAACCAAATATTAGAAAAAAACGATGTTGCAGAAGCCAAAATCAATCTGGCCGACTGCTATCGTAAGATTGATGATACTGAAAATGCCGAATTTTGGTATGGACAAGTAGTCAGATTACCTGAAGCACAGCCAATCCACAAGCTTTATTATGGGCAAGCCCTTCAAGCAAATGGTAAGTGCGACCTAGCCAAAGAATGGTATCAGCAGTATATGGAAGACGCTCCCGAAGATATTCGCGGTAAGTTTTTAGCACAATCCTGTGATGATCAGGAAGAGTTGATGACCAAGAATATGGGCATTTATGAGATTGAGCACATGGAGTTTAACTCTAATTTAGATGATTTTAGTCCAACCTACTACAAAGATGGGATTATTTTCGCTTCAGAAAGAGACAAGGGAGCTGCTGTAAAACGTATCCATAGTTGGACGGGGCAGCCTTTTAATGAGCTGTACTACATCGATGCAAAAGAGAAGAAAAAAAGTGAAATCGGTTGTACTTTTGAATATGGAAAACCTAAGAAATTTTCTAAGACAATTAATTCAAAATTTCATGAAGCTGGGGTCACTTTTACGAAGGATCAAGATCGTATGTATTTCACCAGAAATAACTACAATCATAGAAAAAGGAAAAACAGTGATGATGGTATCACCAAATTAAAGATTTATACGGCCACTGGCGGTGATGGTAATTGGGGAAAAGTAGAAGAACTACCATTTAACAGTGACGAATATTCTTGTGCACACCCTACCCTAGATAGTGACGGTAAAAAAATGTACTTTGCATCTGATATGCCAGGTGGTTTTGGGGGTATGGATTTATATGTCACCGAAAGAGAAGGTGAATCTTGGGGCCCACCTATCAACCTTGGACCTAGAGTAAACACGGAAGGAAATGAAATTTTCCCCCACTTTTCTGGTGATAAATTATTCTTTGCGTCTGATGGGCATGTCGGCTTAGGTGGATTAGACATCTACTTCATGAACAGACAAGATGGTGGAGAATGGAGCTCGCCTACGAATGTTGGTGCACCTATCAACTCAACAGAAGATGATTTTAGCTTGATAATGAATGAAGAAGGTACTTGTGGGTATTTTGCTTCGGACAGAAAAGGTGGCTCGGGTAGAGATGATATTTATGCTTTCCGCAAGGTCGCTTCCCCTGTTCATATCTTTGTTTATGACGCTGAAACAGGTGAAGGTATCGAAGGAGCAAAAGTACTAAATAGTTGCACCGGAGAAACTTTGACTACCAATGCCGAAGGTAAGACACAAATCGATATGAAACTAGATATGTGCTGTACTTTTGACGCAAGTAAAGAAGAATATGATGACAACGGCAAAGAAGGATGTACAAAAGACATAAAAATGGGTGATCCTGTTTTTGTAGAAATTCCTTTAGACCAAGAAAAGAAATTTGATGTTGAAGGTATCGTGTTTGATCAAAGTACGGGCCTACCTTTAGAAGGAGCAACAGTTACATTAGTATCTACTTGTGAAGAAGAAAAACCACAGACCTATACGACTGACCTTACGG
>CAYTLX010000277.1:0-3664 GCA_964438645.1 uncultured Saprospiraceae bacterium
GGTTGAGCTCTTAAGTACCGATGGGGGGAATCGAACCCCCACTCACTTGCGTGAACTGGATTTTGAATCCAGCGCGTCTACCAGTTCCGCCACATCGGCATGTGGACTTCCCTTTACGGGTTGGCAAAGGTATTTAATTTTTCCTTAATCCGCAACAAATATTTGCGTTGAAAGTAAATTTCTTTTATTTTTTGGAGAATAGCGCCATCTTCCCCTTCGTCAAAAGCCTTCATCAAAGGGCTTTCCGTGTCTTTTAACCCTTCTAACAGCCCATTTACTTTGACTTCTACTTCTTGACGAGCTGCTGGTTCAAAGGCGGCATCCATCAATTGCTCATTGATATCCATCATCTCCATCAAAAAATTTGGCGAAAGCTCATTCTTCTCCCCTTCTTGGATTGCTCCTTTCAATTCAAGGATATGTTTCGTCCTTAAATTGGAATCTGAAAGCACTTTATAAGCTTCATTATTGATGGAAGCTTGGTGCATGGCGTCCTCTTGCTCTTTTGCGGAAGCTAAGGTAAAATAATCAGGATGTGTCTCTTTACTTTTCAGCAAATACAACCGCTTAACCTTACCCACATCCAATCCAAACTGGACAGGTAATTGATAAAATTCAAAGTAATTCATCAGTGTCCAAAGGCTCGCCAGACATCCAGTCCATTAGAGAAAACAAACAAGCCCATTAGCAAGAAAAAGCCAATCGTCACCGCTGTTTCTACAAATTTATCGCTTGGTTTGATGCCTGTCACCACTTCAAAAATCAAAAACAAAGCATATCCACCATCTAGCGCTGGAATTGGCAGTAAATTAATAAAACCTAAAAGTAGGGATACAATCGCTGTCACTCTCCAAAAACGCTCCCAATTCCACACGGTTCCATACATTTTTGCGAAAGCACCAAAACCACCTAAACTCTCGGTCGCTTTAATCTTACCACTAAACATCTTACCAAAGCCCTTGATTTGACTATCAATAAAGCCCCAGCCTTTTTTGACACCAGCTGGCAAGGCTTGCGCCAAAGAGTATTTTACCTTCTTAAATTTAAAAAACTTATCGGGGCCGAAAGGAGCGATTCCTAATTTTCCGTCTTCGCCTACCTTTGCAGGAATATCAACCACATCGCTTCCACGTTGGACTTTAATGATTACATCTTTATTAGGATGCTCTGTAACATAAGCCAAGAAATCCCGAAAATAAGGCGTTTCGACCCCATCAATACCCAAAAATTTATCTTCTTTTTGGATACCCGCTTTTTCGGCAGGGCTACCTTTAACGATTTGACCCGCCACAAACGGCAACCGAAAACTAAATATGGATTGAGCTTGATTCTTATGCGCAGCCAAGGATTTGATGACTTCCGCATCTGGGCGAATAACTTCTTCTTTGCCGTCCCGTTCCACCGTTATTGTCTCCGAGCCGTTCAAAACTAGCTCTAATATCGCCAATCTATCATTAAATTTATCAAAAGGCTTATCGCCAAATTTCAAAATTTGATCGCCTGTTTTTAGCCCTAATTCCTGCCCCAACGAATCTGCATAGATTCCATATTGATTCACTTCTGCGGTCGGCAAATACTCTTCACCATAATACCAAAGCATAAAGCCCATCAATAGAAAACCCAGCACAAAGTTGATAAACACTCCGGCGAGCATGATGATAAGCCGTTGCCAAGCAGGTTTTGTCCGAAATTCCCACGGTTGTGGCTCCGCTTCCATTTGCTCCTTGTCCATGCTCTCATCAATCATCCCCGCAATCTTGACATAGCCACCCAAAGGGAGCCATCCGACACCATAAGTCGTATTATCGGGATCTTTATCTTCAGGAAAATCATCGTCGGCTTTGGAAAAAGTCTTTACGTTCCATTTTCCATCTATCTTCTTAGCTTTGATTAATGAAAAATAAGGATTGAAGAAAAGGTAAAACTTTTCTACACGAGTTTTAAACCACTTCGCCGTGGAATAATGCCCCCATTCGTGCAAAATAATTAATATTGAAAGGCTCAGAACTAACTGCCCGACCATGATGAGCGTACCCATATATTTATTGATTTATGTCTTTTCGGTCACAAACACCGAATTTGAAGTAGATTTAACACACATGCGGCATACATTGTTGTATGCTTGCGCAAATTGGGTGCAAAGATAGGATTAATTTTGATAATAGCCCTTTTTGGTTTTTCCGCTTTTTTGGTCGCAACTTCTATATTTATCCCTTTAAAAACTATATTCTTACGGCCTTTTTACTACCTTTGCAGCCAAATTTAACCCTATTTTCATTCAAAACTTAATGCTCATGAAAAATTTCTTCTTTTTATTGCTTGTGGTCGGATTCATTGCTTGCCAAGCGGAAACGAAAGAGACAGCAGACACAAACCAATCCGAAGCATCTACCGATGGCGCACAGTATTTTGGTGCCAAAATCACACCTGATGGAGCGGTACCTTATGCCAAAATGCTAGGCATGATGGGAGATGCGGACTCTTTAGCCGTCAAAGTTACGGGTATAATCAATAGTGTCTGCCAAAAGAAAGGTTGTTGGATGAGAATTACTGACGACAACGGAGAAGAGATGCTCGTCCAATTTGAAGACTATGGCTTCTTTATGCCCAAAGATGCGTCTGGTCAAAAAGTGGTCATGGATGGATATGCTTACACCGAAACGACGGACGTAAAAACATTAAAACATTATGCTTCTGATGCAGGACAGCCGCAAGAAGTCATCGACGCCATCACAGAGCCACAAAAAGAGCTTAAATATATGGCCAAAGGGGTCATCATTTATGACAAAGAGTAGCGTCCACAATTAGAGCTCCTACACAACACCAAAACAAAAACTATGAGCACAGCACCCAAAAAAGTCCAAATTGGCGAAAGAGTATTCTCCGTGTATATCGACGAAGCAAAACTGGCCAACCGAGTCAAAGAACTAGGTGCGCAAATTCATCAAGACTATCAAGGCAAAACACCTTATTTTTTGATGATTCTGAATGGATCTTTTATTTTTGGAGCCGATTTAGTACGTGCTTATGAAGGGGCTTGTGAGATGGGATTCATTAAATTATCTTCCTATGAAGGGACTTCTTCTACAGGGAGTGTCAAAAGGGGAGATTTTCCAGATGACCTTGCGGAAAAAGATGTGATTATTGTGGAAGATATTATTGACTCGGGGCTCACCATGAATCAATTTATCAAAGACTTAAAGCAACAAAATCCTAATTCCATTGCCGTCGTTTCCCTTTTTGTCAAACCCGAAGCCATTCAACATGAAGTGCAAATAGATTATCGTGGTTTTGACATCCCCAATGCTTTCATCGTCGGTTATGGGCTGGATTTGGATGAGATTGGTCGTAATTATCGACAAATCTACCAGCTAATTTAAGGTGAAGGGGGAAGGGGTGAAAGGTGCAGGGTTTTCAAAAATTTTATTCTTTTAAAGTTCCGGGCATCAGTACGTTGCGTCCTTGCGGTGTTGCGTGATATTACATTGCGACCGGCAGCAAACTAGCAGGCGGTAGCAAACTCATAAGCACTTTAAGTAAGTATTCGCAATTAAACATTAAAAAAAGGCAACTATTTAAGTACCCGCAGATTTTTGCCACAAAATGCCCTTTTGCGCCTGTTTTTGCTATTTTTTTATCACGTAGCCCAGCTACGCTTCAAAAA
>CAYTLX010000278.1:0-3637 GCA_964438645.1 uncultured Saprospiraceae bacterium
ATTGGGAAACAAAAACAAATCTACGTCATGCACAGCAGAATTAGCTAAGAAACAACCATGATTTAACAAAAAATAATCAATCAACGAGTCTAATTTTTGTAATTCCTTTATTTTTGGCTTTGGGTGGTTAACATTTAAAACAGTCGATAAAGAGATAATAAAATCATTTGTTATTCCTGGCTGTAGTTTAAACGGACCAGAAGATAGTACACCACGTAAGTCTCGTCCTTCTAAATTTTCTTGAGCCATTGACCAGCCGCTTGGATCATTCGGAGCAGAAGAAAAGGCAAATTTTACGATAGGAGCAAAAGGCTGTTGATAACCAGCCTTGCTACCATATAAAGGCGAACCATCCTTCCATGCTCCACTCATGTAATTATAGTACTCCAAAGCCGTTTCTGGATCCGTAGTTCCACTTGGGACAGAAGAATTTGTGCTGTTATTGTAATAAATAAAAGAAGTTAGGCCTAATTCATCCCCATTGTCCAATGGGCCACGTAATAATTTGACTCCCTGAATTGGAATATTTGTACCATAAGAGCTCCCACAAATACTATCAACATTTGTTGCATTATAAAAATAAACTAAATCTCGGGTAGTATCGACTCCCACAAAGTCATCTTCCGAACAACCAATATCTCCATCCACCCAAAAGGAAAAATAACTATCAAATATAGGCTCACTGCCCTTATAAATTAATCTATACGATTCAAAAGTAACATTCTTCATAAAATCTTCCGAATTAAAAGCAAAGCTCATCAACTGGGTTTCCACCTTTAGGGCACTTGCCAATGTATTGGCATGCAGCCCACCATTGTCGTTGAAAATTTGAAATATCATTTTGTCTGCATAAAGAAGCGCATAATTCCCCAAACCATGACCTAGTAGTCTCGGAAAATCCCCTTCATACGGATTATATATTCCGTCTTCGTTCTGGTCATAAAAAGGGGCCAAAATTTGGTCGGGCAAATCAAATCCGTTTGTATAAAATGGATTCCCACGTCCAGGATATGCCTTTATATTATCTGGTATCTGATAATCATAAAGGGGCACTCCATTCTGCGTCGAAGTTTTCCATGTCGTCCTAAACTGGTTTATTTCTTCACCATAAACTATAAATTTTCTATCCCATAGAGAACAAGTACCCGCATCGGTCGAGCCATTAGCATCTAATGGGCCTGGATAATAATCAGTTTGCGCTTGATCAGCATAGGTGGTCGCTGCCAACTTTAAATTACCAAATTCATCATATCCACCCATCCAAATCGCACCTGCCCCTATAGTCGACAAACCACTCCCTTTTGGTACTTCATAAGCTGGATTATTATAATCCCACCACAAATCCCCACGAGAAAGCAATCGTGCCCTAACATTATTAACATCCAAATCAACTTGGGACGTACCAGGCTGACAATCAGCACGATAGGTTACATGAGCGGGATGCTTTTTATGGCCTTTGGGGGGGCGTGCTTCTACATATTGAAGTATTCCTAAAAGTAAAAGGGTGAGTAGTGCATTTTTCATATACGACCATTTTCTATGTAAGTAATGCCCTAATAACGTGCGGAGACTTGGATTCGTCCCTGCTATTTGGCAAAATTTCTGTGTAAATCAGCAGTCATGCCAATTCAATTAGACTTCCTTTTTGAGTTTGGGATGATTCTGGAGTAAACAGAAAAAAAATTGTGGTGAAAAGAGAAAATAACGGAAATTAACTTTTCGATGCGGGCTCAACAACTTAATCCGACAAACCATATACTCCCTGAATCCAACGCAGCTTATTGCCCAAGTAAAAATGCTCATCAGCCTTAAATCCAGCTTCCAAGATATATTGGTCGGTCTGACGATTGAGATTACATCCATCGGCAAGCCCTTTCCAAACGGGATTCAGCACTTCTTGTAAGCCACCATAAAACCTACCTTCTGACTTGATATGTTCTAAAACGATGAGCTTCCCGTTCGGCTTCAACCATTTTTTATAATTCTGAATGGCTTCCTTTGGATTCGGTATCGTGCAAAGCACCAAGGTACTAATAACATAATCCATAGATGCTGGCGCAATAATATCATCCAATTTAGGGTCATTTACCCCCAAATTAAAGACCTTTATCTGCGGATATTGATCCAATTTCTTTTTTGCGTAAGCGAGCATGGCGGCAGATGGCTCTATACCGATGACTTGGGCATCCTTTCGGAAATATTGAAAATTTATGCCCGTTCCACAACCTACATCCAATATTTTTCCCGCAAGGGGCGACAAAAGCGCTGCTCTTCTAGGCCCAATGCCCTTTTCCATATACCCCATAATAGGATCATAAACGGTCGCAAAAAATTTTTTATACATCTCTTTTTCTTGGTTTTTATGCCCAAAACGATTAATCTAAGCAAATGTTAAGACCTATCAAACATTCTAAGTCATCTTTTGTTATGGGTGGCGTATGGTCGAACAGAATCTTATCACTCAAACTTTAAGAGATTATGCAACATATCGTGGCTGTGACTAGCCAAAACAAAAAAACCGTCTCTGGACATGGTGGCAGATGCCGCAAATTCTACTTTTACACCATCGAAAATAATCGTATTCTAAAAAGAGAATTGATAGAGACGCCTAGAGAAGAAGTGCTTCATGAAGTATTTCATAATATGGGACCGGAAGCACAACACCCTATTTTTAATGCAGACATCTTTTTGGCTGCACAAATTGGGCAAGGGGCTATCGCTAGGCTTGCGCAAAAAAATGTAAGAGCCTATGTCACACCACAAACCGATCCCGATACGGCCATCAAAGAGCTCATCGAAGGGACTTTGAAAGTCGTGGATATGTCGGCTCAAAATCACGGCGGTTGTGGCAGTGATTGTGGGCACGACCACTAACGGCCTTGCAAATTCATTTGCAAACGGCATTGCAAATTCATTTGCAAACGGCATTGCAAATTCATTTGCAAATAGGCATTGCAAATTTATTTGCAAGACATAAAGCAAATAAATTTGCTTTGCCCAAATGCAAATAAATTTGCATAGCCTTAAAAAAATATTTTTTAACACCATTAAAATCGAATAAAATGGCTAAAATCACCCTAAAGGGCAACCCAGTAAATACCATCGGAGAACTTCCAGCCGTCGGTACACAAGTACCTGATTTTGCACTAGTTGCGAATGATCTTTCGACCAAAACTTTGGCGGATTACGCAGGTAAAAAGAAAGTTTTAAATATTTTCCCAAGCTTAGATACGGGTACATGTGCCACGTCTGTGCGCAATTTTAACGCCAAAGCAGCGGGGCTTGACAACACGGTGGTCTTATGTATTTCTAGAGATTTGCCTTTTGCACAAGCACGCTTTTGTGGAGCTGAAGGTATCGATAATGCGGTTACTTTATCTGATTTTGCGGATGGCACTTTCGGTAAAAACTACCACCTAACCATTGCGGATGGTCCTTTGGCTCATTTGCACTCTAGAGCAATCATCGTTTTGGATGAAAACAATAAAGTCATCTACACGCAGCAAGTGCCAGAGATAGTGGATGAACCTAACTACGATGCGGCTATTGCTGCGCTTTAATTTTATGTAACTATTTAGGTACCCGCTAATTTTTGCCATAAAATGCCCTTTTTGCACCTGTTTTTGCTATTTTTTTA
>CAYTLX010000279.1:0-3620 GCA_964438645.1 uncultured Saprospiraceae bacterium
AAACTTACCAATACTACGGTTTACCCTTCACCAAGAATCTCCGATAGAGTCCCTTTTGGTACAGGGCGTGCAATGGGCAAATTATTAGCAGATGACCCTGAATTACAAAGCCATGCTTTGATTATTTTTGACCAAATCAAGCAGCTTTTTGACCAGATGCCCTTGATTTGGAACAAAAATAGTAGCGAAATCCGGCAGGATACGATGGCTTTTTCCCTTGCTGTCCAAGACTTCCTTGCGGAAAATGGTTTTCTCGAAAGAGTACAAGATGCCCAAAAACATACAGCTAGTCAAGCGGCATTTTTAAAGCGATTTTATAGTTGGTTTGATGCCTTTTTGATGATGAAGTACGTGCATTTTGCTAGAGATAATTATTATCCTGATGAGCCCATAGGCACAGTTGCTTATCAATTTACGGCAAGAGAATGGAATTATACAGGCCCAAAGCAGGATTTGGAGCAGTTACTAAACGTTTATCGTTTGGCAAATACAAAGTGCTCCCCCTAAATATTATCCATTTCTTCAACTACTCCTTCGCCGCTTGAAACGACGAAACATCCTTCAACTACTCCCGCAAAAACTTTTTAACCACATATTTATCTCCTTGCGCAATCATCAACACATACATTCCGGAAGGGAGAAAACGGACATCAAGAGTGCCTTCTTGCAAGGTCGCAATATCTGATTGCAATTTTTTAGAATAGATTTTTTGTCCAAGAATGTTAAAAATGGAAATATTGAAGTCGCCAAACTCTGGCAGATTATAAGCATACTTAAGTGGCCCATTGGTGATAGATGGAGTGATTTTGATGTCCAACGGCTCTAGTTTATTGCCTTCGCAATAAAAATCCATATCTTCCAAAATCCCTGTAAAATTAAGCCGCCCTTCACTGACGCTCCGATCTTTTAGCGCAAAAGTGGGGGTGGTATTCGTGAGAATCCATTTTTTGACTTGCAAAGCCGCATCCCTTGGGTTAGATTTGATGAAGTTGCTCCATCTTTCACAGGGGTAGCTGTAGATAAGCGCCACGGCTCCAGAGACATGTGGAGTTGCCGCACTCGTGCCCCCAAAAGACGAAAAGCTATTGGTTCCATTGGTCGTAGGAATCATGACACCAGGTGCGGCCAAGTCAATATTGATAGGCCCATATCCCCCATACCGTATCCCATTTGCCGCAATATCAGTGACCGCTATCAGGTGTGCTTGTGGACAAGTGGTGGGCATATCTCCATCCGTATCAACATTTACGGTAGCGGAATTGGATGTCGCTGCAATAGTCAGAATTCCTACATCCCCAAGGCTTTCCATGTATTCGCACCATTGCATAAAATTTGGGTCATCATCGGGTTTGCTATTGTCTTGTCCAAAAGATTCATTGACAGCGACGATCAAGGCTCCTTTTTGCCCGTTGGTTTCATTGTATAATTTTCGTTGATCAATCATATAATCAAAAGCCTTGAAATAGGTCGCAAAATTAGCTTTCACGAAGGTAATGGGCATCATTTTGATATGCCAATTGACGCCAGCTACCCCAAGTCCATTATCTCCTTGGGCGCCAATAACCCCTGTGACTTTGGTACCATGCGCATCATAAGGATGGTGGTCATTCATCGTCCAAGAGTTCCAACCAAAAAAATCATCCACATAACCATTGCCATCATTATCGACACCGTCAGCGGGTATTTCTTGGGAATTATGCCAAAAATTAGGCACTAAATCAGGATGATTGATACTCGTTCCGCTTTCCATAACCGCCACGACGATGGTGTCTCCACTAAAAGTGAGCCCATTGGTATTAACGTCCCAAAATTTATCTGCGGCCATATCTGTTAGCCCCCATTGGGTCGAAAACATCGGGTCGTTTGGCGTAGCTCGAGACACTACATCCGAATGATTAGGGGAAACCCAAAGAACGTCCTTACCCAATAAATCTTCCACTTGATTTAGATTCAGCTGAGAAGCATCAAATGACAACAAAGCCAAATTAAATCTCTTTGACACGATTTCTTTGAAGGAAATAGCATTATTTTCTTGCGACAAATGTGTTTTTTGCCAATCAAGGATATTGATTTCGGGTTGAAATTTTGCAATAATCTCTATAGGATTCGCTTGCGCAAAAACAGCTCCACTACAAAGAACAAATAACCAGAATAAGAGTAAATATTTTTTCATGATGTTGTTTATTTCAGCTTCGGTACACATCCCACGCCGTAAAGTCCACCCAAGACGATGGTATCTTAAATCTTGACAAACTCAAGCATCGACCATTAGATTAATACATAAATAGCAAAAAACTAGGGTTTGGGTAAGCTTACAAACCAAAACTACTGATATAACAAAGTAACGAATTATTTGGCAAAAATGTATGCTTTCTCCGCCACTCATCATCATTTTGGGCAAAAGTCTCACGTTTGGGGTATATAGGACGCTACGCTTTTGGGGCGATTCTTCGTTACTTTTGGGGTATTGGGTGGGCATGTTCTGGGCGGTAGCATTCAACTCTCAACCAGCGAAGTCCGAAGGACAAGCGCTCAACCAGCGAGCGCAGCGAGTGACTCAACCAGAGAGCGGAGCGAACGACTCAACCAGAGAGCGGAGCGAGTGACTCAACCAGAGAGCAAAGCGAACGACTCAACCAGAGAGCAAAGCGAACGCATCACAAAGCCCCCGCATCAGAATAACTATAATACCCATTTCCCGCAAGGACAAGATGGTCAACCAATAAAACATCAAGTATTTTGCCCGCATCTTTTATTTTTTTGGTTATTTGATTGTCTTGAGCAGAAGGCTTAGTTTGACCAGAAGGGTGGTTATGTGCGACAATGATACCCGAAGCTAGGTGGTCGATGGCATATTTGAAGATGAGCTTGATGTCCACGACGGTACCTGCGACGCCCCCTTTGCTGACCAAGTGATGGTGAGTGATTTGGTTGCCCCGATTGAGTAAGAAAAGCCAAAACTCTTCATGATTTAAGTCCATAAAATAGCCTTTAATGGCATCAAAACTATCTTGGCTAGACCGCACTTTCACTTTCTCGGCTGCTTTAGTAATGGCTCGACGTCGTCCAATCTCCAGTGCCGAAGCGATAGAAATGGCCTTGGCTTCTCCGATACCATTAAATTTCATCAAGTCTTTAATCGTAAAGCGGCTCAATTCCGTAAGGTTATTGTTGGCTAGGTTAAGGATGTCTTGAGCAAGCTCTACGGCAGATTGTTTGCTGTTACCTGAGCTGATAAGAATGGCAATAAGCTCGGCATTTGACAAAGCACGGGGCCCTTTTGTCGCAAGCTTTTCGCGGGGTCGGTCTTCGACCGCCCAGGTTTTGATTGACCTGTTAGGTGCGTAATTATTCATCATTTTAGTATGTTTTGTGGAGCGTTAGTCCAAGACACAAGGTAGGGTAATTGTTTTGAATAATCAGCAAAAGAGAGCACATAACAATATCCTTGCGAAAAAACGCATCAACCTGCGAAGCCCGCAGGGCAAGCGTCTCAACCAACGAGCGAAGCGAGAGACTCAACCAGAGAGCGCAGCGAACGCCTCAACCAGCGAAGTCCGCAGGACAAGCGTCTCAACCAACGAGCGAAGCGAGAGACTCAACCAGAGAGCGCAGCGAAC
>CAYTLX010000280.1:0-3602 GCA_964438645.1 uncultured Saprospiraceae bacterium
CTAAATGTCAATATTGTGGATATGGGCTTGATCTATGACCTAAAAGTCGATGAAGCCGCAAAGAAAGTCAATGTAAAGATGACCCTTTCCACCCCTAATTGCCCCGTAGGAGATACCATCGTAATGAGTGTAATGGAAGCCATCATGGGGCGTTATCCTGATTTTGAACCAGACGTGCACTTGGTCTTTGATCCGCCGTGGAATGCCAAGATGATTACCGAAGCGGGGAAAGCCCAATTGGCGGCGGGATGATGTAGGGTACATCGTGACGAATCCCCGTTTGTCTGCCTAGAACAGCTCGAAAGGGCCTATTGGACGCCGCGAGTAGCCTTTGAGCAAGAAAACAAAGCCAATTTCAAAGGCATTTCAAAAACCCACTTGAAACGATGAAGACCACGCTGCTTTATTACTTCTGGGAATTAAATTACACAAATTTCCAATATTTCCCTAAATTGCAGCCAAAATCATCATCCTATTTGAAAATGCTTTTTTAGACCTACCGCAAAAAAGTACGGCACGAATTTTTCTCCCCAAATACCAAAATTAACTTTATCCACACGTTAGAACAAACGACATGACTAAATATATCTGCATTCATGGGCATTTTTACCAACCACCACGGGAGAATGCTTGGCTCGAATATATCGAAACGCAGGAATCTGCTCGCCCTTTTCATGATTGGAATGAGCGTATTAATTTTGAGTGCTACGCACCCAATACTTCCGCAAGAATCCTGAACAAACAAGGAGCTATTACTAAGATTGTTAATAATTATGCTTGTATTAGCTTTAATTTTGGACCGACCCTACTTTCTTGGATGGAACAAAAAGATGCCGACACCTACCAAGCCATACTAGATGCCGACAAGCAAAGCATGAAGCATAATGGTGGACATGGATCGGCTATTGCCCAAGCCTTTAATCACATGATAATGCCCTTGGCCAATCGAAGAGATAAAGAGACACAGGTGAGTTGGGGTATTCAAGATTTTGAAGCACGATTTAGGCGCAAGCCAGAAGGGATGTGGCTACCAGAAACTGCCGTGGACAGTGAAACATTGGAAATTTTAGTGGATTATGGCATCAAATATACTATTCTGGCTCCTAGACAAGCCAAAGCCACCCGAAAAATGGATGGTGATTGGCAAGATGTCAATGCCGAATCAGTGGATACGAGACGACCTTATCTGTACAAGATACCCAATACGAATAAAAGCATTGCTCTGTTCTTTTATGACGGTGCGCTCTCCCAAGAAGTCGCCTTCAAAGGGGTTTTGAACAATGGTCATAACTTTGCAGAAAAGCTGGCGAATGGATTTAGGGAGGACAATGAGCCGCAACTAGTCAATATTGCCACAGATGGAGAGTCGTATGGGCACCATCACAAATATGGAGAGATGGCGTTGGCTTCGGCGCTTCATACCTTGCGGCAAAAAGACGATGTGCGCTTGGTGAATTATGGATATTTTTTGGCATTATTTCCACCCACGCATGAAGCCCAAATTCATGAAAATAGCTCTTGGAGTTGTGTGCATGGTGTGGAGCGTTGGAGAGCCGATTGTGGTTGCAACTCTGGTCGAGAAGGCTGGAATCAACTTTGGCGCAAGCCGCTACGGGACGCTTTAGATGATGTTCGAGATCAATTTATTGAGATTTTTGAAAAAGAAGGTGACAAGTATTTTACGGATCCATGGCAAGCACGAAATGATTATTATCAAGTGCTGAAAGATCGAAGTGACCACAATATCAATGTCTTTTTAAAAGCACATTGCAAGGGAAAATGTCATGATAGAACGAATGCGCTTCGTTTATTGGAAATGCAACGCCATGCGATGTTGATGTACACCAGTTGCGGCTGGTTCTTTGATGAAATCACGGGCATTGAGACGACACAAATCCTACAATATGCCAGTCGAGCGATTCAATATGCCGAGCAGTTGACGGGGCAAAAAATCCAAGATCGATTCATCGCAAACCTTAAAAAAGCACCTAGTAATATATACGAAAATGGCGCACATGATTATTTGACTTATTTGATGCCCAACACGATTGGTTTTAAGCGAATGGCGATGCATTTTGCGACGACTAGCGTTTTTGATCGCTTACAGTCATCTGCTAACCCGATGTTTGTCTATGAAGTCGAATTTGAGCAATCGCACCGTTTTGAAGCAGGGATTCAACGCTTGAGTATAGGGAAATTGCGCTTACGCTCAAAAATCATCCACGAAGAAAAAAGTTTTTTCTTTGCAGTGCTATACTTGGGGCAGCAAAATATCATAGGAACTCTTTCGGAAGATATGATAGCTACCGAGTTTGATGCCATGAAAGAGAGCCTGGTCGAAGCCTTCCGCAAACCAAATATTGGGCAAGTTTTCTCGTTGATGAATACTTATTTTAATGGAGAGCGATTCTCTATTTGGGAGCTTTTTACTGACGAAAAACAGCGGATTCTGAATGACATGCTGAACAAAAGTATGGAAAATGCTTCTGATAACTTAGAAGAAATTTATAAGGACAATTACCAACTCATGCTTGCGCTAAAAAATGAGCATATGCATATCCCTGAAGCTTTTCAAACAGCGGCGGAGTTTGTGATCAATCAAGAGTTAAAAGACTTCTTTAAAAAAGATACGCTACAATTTGAAAAGCTACATCGACTGAGCAAAGAGCTAAAACGTTGGGATTTACGGATCTCCAATGAATCTGAATTTGATTTATTAGCTGGAGAACGCATTTATGCTGAAGTTCGCAAAGTAACCTTATCGCATGCGTCCTATTTACAGATGAATAATCTGCTAAATATTGTTGCTACTATAGATAAGATGGGTATCAAGCCTAATCTTTGGAAGAGCCAAAATGTGTTTTTTAATATGGTGCAGCAGCTAAAAAATAGAAACTGGGATTACCATAGCGAAGACTGGAAGGACTCTTTTATTAAATTAGGGCATTATTTGAAGGTGGATATTTAGGGTGTTGGGATGCTTTTTATTGGTGGAGATCACCCATGTAATGAGCATTAGCCTATTCCTATTTGTCTAATTGTCGGATTTTGATCAATTCGTAAGTTCGTAAAGGCTTCCTGCATTTAGCACAGGAGATTAAAAATGGAAAGATATTCTATTGAGTGACAAATAGTGGCCGTGCTAATTTGTTGCTCTTGCCTGATATGCATCTGATCGCCGAAGGGATTTGAGCAGCCCAAAGGGCCATTGTAAATGCACAGGACAAATTGTACAGATTCAACTTCCTATATTCCTATGCCCCTTTCTGCTCATTCTTTTGCTTACTGTCCTAGTCGTTGTAAGACTAATCCCCCATATTATGTCCGTACCCAATTCCTTTTTTAGCGTCAAAAGCAAGTAACTTTTTTGCGAAAGCACATGATCTAAGGGGAAAATCAAAAAAAGTGTGTAAATGCTGTAAAATGCAGAAAAAGACCGCTTATGGAGCAAAATTGCCCGTATTCTTGGAAAAAAGACCATAAAATATAATAAAAATTTGTTATTTAAAAATAAATACACCTATCTTTATGGCTTCAAACAGATAAGGACAATTTTGATATAGGTTTTTTTGGTATAGAAATTGCCTTTACAATGTTGTTGT
>CAYTLX010000281.1:0-3533 GCA_964438645.1 uncultured Saprospiraceae bacterium
TGGCTTTCGCCAAAACCAACAAGTTATATCCAGATATTGGATTCGGAGTGGCATTCTATCGCCGTTTGCACAAAAATGATGATCTCGTTTTTGGAGGACTTTCGGTTCCGCAAATACTTGGACTTAACTTGGCTTATAGAAACGATGACAATAACTTCGATGTAAAAAGAATCCAACACTATTACGCACAAATTGGCTACTTAAGAAATTTGTATCGTGAAACTTCTTATTTAGAATTTACCAGCTGGGTAAAGTATGTAAAAGGTGCGCCTGTTAATGTGGATGTAAATGTAAAATATCAAATTACGAATCTATTATATATCGGCTCAGGACTAAATAGCTCTGGAATGTATAATGGTAACGTCGGACTAGAGCTTAATGGAGATAATTTATTTCGCTTAAATTATGGCTTTGGTCTTCCATTTTTTAGCACGAGTCCACAATTTGGCGCTTCGCACGAAATCGGATTAATTATCGGATTTAATTAAAATCAACCTTGAAATTCTCTAGCATCATAGTCGTTGTTTTGGGTTTTGGTTTGTTTTGCGCAAGCTCCGTCCAAGCTATCTCTCCTTTAAATTCGGGAGATTTACTTTGTGATGCCATCCCAATAACCGTGGATGCTCCCGAAATTACTGGAGACAATTCTATTGCATCCGCAGAACCAAATGAACCATTAGGCTCTTGTTGGTGGACAGCCAATCCATTAAATAGCATCTGGTATTCCTTTATCGCACCATCTTCGGGGCGCGTCTCTGTTTCGACTAGTTTTGACAATACATCTCTTGATGACACCCATATTGCGATATACGACGTGGGCAACTGCTCAGACATGACGACATTAACGGAGCTCGCTTGTGATGAAGATAGTGGGCTCTTATTTACAGCAGAAGCCACCGTAAATGATTTAATTCCTGGAAAGACATACTATATACAAGTAGATGGCTACGAAGATAAAGTGGGAAAATTCAAAATAAAAGTATCAGAGTTACAAGGTTGTACAGGGCTAACTTCTCCACAAAATGGCATGGTCAATGTCCCACTCAATGAGCCTTTAGCTTGGAGTACTGTGTTGGGCATGAGCAATTATACAGTAACTATTACGGGGCCTTCAGGAGCAAGCAATTTGATTAATAATCTAGATTTAGGCAATGCAATCAGTTACCAGCCACCACAAAACTGGTCACCGAATACGACTTATCAAGTTACCATTTTGGCGTTCAATGATCAAAACGATACTATAAGCTGTCCAGCATCGAGCTTTACAACAACGAGTTTTACCGCTCAAATTTTTGGCCCTGGTGGCGTAATAGCACACGATGCTTTTTGGGCGAAAGCCGACAAAGGTATTTCTTTCTTAGGGTCAAAAATCATGGAATGGAAAGACCAAAGTACCCTATCTCACGATGCAACTCAAACGGATACAGCCTATCAACCTATATTACATCCTAACCGTCTAAACTATAACCCGGGTGTGTATTTTGATGGAAACAACGATTATCTAGCTATTGCCAACCTAATCACTCCAAATTCAAAAAACATAAGTGTCTTTGCGGTTGGAACCAATGAACAAGGTGGAGACACTTGGCATGCTATGGTTTTTGGGCAAAGCAACAGCAATTGGACAAATGGTGGATATGGAATTTGTGGACTTGATGGAGCTGCGAACTCCTTTGGTTTTTGGGTAAATAACTGGAGTGAACACGCCGTTGCAACACCGCTCATTCGCAAAAAAGCAACCATTTTGGAAGGCAAGTATGAAGGTAGTCAAATTGCCTTTTACAAGAATGCGGATCTTGAAGGCAGTGCTCCATATTCTGGGGAGATTGGCGATGCAGGGAATACATTTTTAGGCGGCGGAGCCGCAGACGATTATAATCATAAAGGATATATTTCCGAAGTAGTCATTTATGATAGTGACCTTGCGGAAAATGATAGAAGAAAGATAAATTCTTATTTGGCGATTAAGTATGGAATAACATTGAGTAGGGAGGCCATTCTCAGCAATTATGTAAATAGTCAAGGGCAGAGTATCTTTTCTGCGGACAGTGCCTTTTGGCATAATATCATCGGAATTGGACGAGATGATGCCGCTGACCTATTGCAAAAGCAGTCTCATCAAGCCGATGATTCTACTCGAGTTTATTTAGCCAGTTTAAAGAACTCCAACTCAACAAACCAAGGTGATTTTGGTACTGACAATCAATTTATTGTAATAGGACATAACAATAAGCCCATGGTGTCTAGCCTTCAACAATCAAGTGCGCCACTAGGCATTTCTAGAGTTACCCATCGAGCATGGAGAATTCAAAATACTAATTTCAGTGGCAGTTTTAGCATGGAGTTTCTATTAGACGATTGCTCTTTAAAAAACACAAACAACATCAAATTATTAGTTTCTGACAATCCTGATTTCTCAAATGCACAGATATTTAACCAATTAGATGACCTGACTATTTCGAAAAATGGCTCCTGGCTAAGAATTGCTGGAATTTCCAATAGCCACATCAACAAAAACACATCCGCTTATATTTCTATTGGCACTAGTCAAAACTTACACCCTTTTTCTAAGACCATTTGTAGTGGCTCAAGCCTAATAATCAATGGAACTATCTATGATGAATCTAATCCTTCTGGAATAGAATTATTTACAAACAGTATGGGGTGCGATTCTCTTGTTGAAGTTAATTTATCGTTCGAGAGTTCAACTCCAATAAATTTTAATAGGACACTTTGCCATGGAGACAGCATGATTATCAATAATACGACCTACGATGAACAAAATCCTATTGGGACAGAAATATTTCACAATATTCATGGTTGTGATTCCATTGTAAATATTCAGCTATTCTTCCAACAAAACATCCAAACCGATTATCATCAAAATTTTTGTCCTGGAGATAGCATCATCATTAATGGAACCATCTACAATGAGCAAAACCCTAATGGAACCGAGACACTATCCACTACAACAGGTTGTGATTCAATCATTTATATTGATTTACTATACGCTTCTGACTATCCACTATTAGAAGATGACCATTTCAAATTCAACTCCGCAAACACTCAAGAAGAATCTATTATTACTAATGACATACTTCCGGATGATTGGAGTCTTTTTGTTAACAATACAAATCATCCGAGTTGGTTTCAGCTCCAATCCAATGGAACAATAACCTTGTACCCACCCAACACACCAAATGACGTATTAACCATCGAATACATTCTCTGCAATTCCACATGCGATCAGCTTTGCGACACAGCTGACATTTATATCGAATACCCATTACCAAACAATGAAGTATATGTATCTGATGTACTCACATTAAACGGAGATGGTAAAAATGATCAGCTTATTTTCAAAAATATAAACGCCCTAAACAATGAAGGGATTCAAATCTATAATAGATGGGGAAATTTAATTTTTGCGCAAGCCCCCTACCAAAATAATTGGGATGGCAAAAACCAAAATGGCGAATTATTGCCCAATGGGACTTACTATTATATTTTAAATATTAATAGGGCAAATGGAG
>CAYTLX010000282.1:0-3525 GCA_964438645.1 uncultured Saprospiraceae bacterium
GCACTTAATCTGCTAAGAAAGGTTTTTCTTGTGGAAAAAGAAAGCTAACTTTGTGGCTGCCCAATCCCGATATTTATCTGGATGATACCAAAATAAAAGAAAATGGCAAAAATAGAACTCGTAATGCCCAAAATGGGCGAAAGCATAGTCGAAGCGACCATCTTAAAATGGCTAAAAGGGGTCGGAGATACCGTGGAATTGGACGAACCCATCCTTGAGATTGCGACCGATAAAGTGGATTCAGAAGTACCTTCTCCCGTGGAAGGAACCATCGCAGAGATATTATTTAGTGAAGAAGATGTGGTCGAAATTGGAAAAGTAATCGCCATTATCGCTACGGAAGGCGAAGATGTGACGCCAAGTGCTTCGCCAGCCGTCATAGAAGCGCCCAAAAAAGCAGAAAATGGACAAGCGAAGGTGGTTGTTGATGCGCCCGCTCCCGTGAGTGCACCTGCCGTTGCGGTAGCGGCTACAAGTGATGACCGTTTTTACTCTCCTTTGGTGCGTAGCATATCGAAGGCAGAAGGGGTGTCCGCCGCAGAGTTGAGCCAAATAGCTGGTACTGGGATGAATAATCGAGTGACCAAGTCTGATATACTTAGCTACCTGAAGTCTGGTCGTACTAGCGTGGCATCACCAAAGTTGGCTGCTCCCCCCCCTATTGCGGCCGCTCAAACGGTCGCTTCAGGCAATGTAGAAATCGTAGAGATGGATCGGATGCGAAAGCTGATTTCTAAGCACATGGTTAACTCATGGCACACGTCACCGCATGTCACTTCGTTTATAGAAGTCGATGTCACTAATATAGTCAACTGGCGGGCAAAAAATAAGGATAAATTTATCGAACGTTATGGTGAAAAAATAACTTTTACGCCGATTTTAATTCAGTCGATTGTAAAGGCATTGTTGGATCATCCTATGATAAATGTATCGGTAGAAGGAGATAATATTTTAGTAAAAAAGGACATTAATATTGGTATGGCAGCGGCTTTGCCCAACGGTAATTTGATTGTTCCTGTCATTAAAAATGCAGATCAATTAAGCTTGCAAGGGTTGACGAAACAAGTGAATGATTTGGCGCAGCGTGCAAGAGCGAATAAATTAAAGCCCGATGAAATACAAGGGGGTACTTTTACCGTTACCAATGTAGGTACATTTGGCAACGTGATGGGTACGCCCATTATCCCACAGCCGCAGGTAGCTATACTGGCACTAGGAGCGATACGAAAAAAGCCTGCGGTACTCGAAACAGAGTTTGGAGATGTCATTGCCATCCGACAAATGATGTTCTTATCATTATCCTATGATCATCGTGTAGTAGATGGTTCTTTGGGTGGTTCTATGCTGAATACCATGAAAAAATACATGGAAGCATTTGACCCCAATCAGGGTATCTAAATTCGATTTATGAGAATATTTTTTTGGTTTATCCCCTTATTTTTGCTGCTTCCCTTTGCAGGAAACGGTCAATCCTATAAGTCATTGCGCTCCGAAGGCGATCAGTTATTTGAAGATGGATTTTATGCTTTGGCCGTAGAGCGTTATGAAGAGTGCTTTCGCAACAAGCCGACGGATTATGAAATGGATTATCACCTTGGAGTGGCCTACTTAATGCTGAATCGCCTGTATGAAGCCGAAACTGTTTTGAGCATCATCTATAAGCAAAAGAAGAAGAGATATCCAGGCACAATATACTACCTTGGATACTTGTATCATCGACAGTTGAAGTTTCAAAAGGCAGCGGAGTATTATAAGGAATTCTTCAAAGAGAATAAATTGGCTAATTTTGAATCTTTGGTTAAAATAAAACTCCGAAATTGCGAAAGCGGAATCATACTCCAAAAGAAAAAAGCATTAGCAGCCGTAGAAGCTTATCCAGAGCCTATTAACTCTGTTGATAATGACTTTCACCCAATAATCAGCCCAAATCAACCACTCGAAAAAATGTATTTCTCTTCTAATCGCCTTGGGGTGTTAGGGGGCTTGAGAAACAATCAGGGCAAAGAAGACAAAAAAAGGGGACATCGTAATCCAGATATGTTTGTGGCCAACATAAAGCCGACCATAAATGTGAAAAGAATGTCTGGATTGCTCAATACTTCGCTATTTGACGAAGTAATGGGCTTTAGCTTTGACGGCACCAAGATGTACTACAAAAAGGGATATACCAAAGACGCAGGCTTGCTGTATGAAGATTATTATGAATCAAGCAACAAGGATCGAATTTCGGGGAATCTATTGGATGTCCCTTTTGATATGCAAGAAGGAGATGCGACGCCATTTTTCTTTATGGATACGTTGGTTATTTTTGCGAGTCGCCGTTTGGAAGGTTTTGGTGGGTATGACTTGTTTATTTCGAATAAGACGCCAGACGGGTGGACAGAGCCCGAAAATATGGGTGCCAATATCAATAGCCCTTATGATGAGAAATATCCATTTTTGACCAACAATAGAGAAAGTCTTTATTTTAGCTCCAATAAACCACAAGGAATAGGGGGAGATGACATTTACAAGGCAATATACGCTCCCATCTTAAAAAGGTGGAATAAAGGTCAAAACTTGGGTGTTCCGATTAATTCAGCAGACGATGACCAATATTTCCAAATGGCGGATGATGGATGGCATTTTGTTTTTTCTTCTAATCGACATGAATCTACTGGGCAATTTGATATTTTTCAAGGACAATTTTTTGAACAACAGGCTGATCAGGTCGTGATGACTATGGATGTGGAAAGTGGGCAAAAAATAGACTCTTTAGCTTGGATTGCCCAACCTATTTTGCTTCAAAAGTATTCATTGGGAACCATTATGCCGGACAGCATGAAGTTTGCGGAGCTCCGACAGCTTGCGCAAATATTAAATGAACACCCCGATGCAGAGCTATCGGTTCGCATGACGAGAACATCTCAAAATGTCAAAGGAATATCTGCGCTTAATCCGCTATCGACCGTGATACTTTCCTTTCTTAAGACCAATGCTCCAGAGACACGTGTAGAGTACATGCAAGGTATCTTGGCGCCCAGTCAGTCTAAAGAACCAGGGGGGTATTTAGAAGCAGTTCTACTCATAAAGGAAGAAGAAGGCAATAAAATAAAAACAATTAATCAGGTCGAGAGATATAGCTTTGTACCTAGAATCCCTTCGGGGTTACGGTATAAAATAGAAGTTTCCAAAGAAAGTGAAGGGCTAAAAGATTTTTTGGTGGCCAATAAATATAATTTTTCTTTGTGCATAAGAGAAGAGCCACGTTTGCTTTATGGTCATTTTTTCACGCTAGAGACCGCTCAACAATGGGCAGAACAGCTTCATCAAGTGGGTTTGCAAGTGACACGCATTGTGCCTTGTATCGCAGGAAAACCGATTTCTAAGGAATCTAACCCCGCACTTTTGTCTCAATATCCAGCATTAAATCAATATATTATGGATCAATAAATGTGTGCTATCACAAGAATTGGCAAGCTATTTGCGCTAATTAAGTCAAGTCTTTCATAGGACTAAAATGATTAGAAAAATGTTGGTTAAAAG
>CAYTLX010000283.1:0-3522 GCA_964438645.1 uncultured Saprospiraceae bacterium
GTTGAGTCGCTTCGCTGGTTGAGCGCTTGTCCTTCGGACTTTGCTGGTTGAGTCGCTTCGCTGGTTGAATCGCTTGTCCTTCGGACTTTGCTGGTTGAGACGCTTCGCTGGTTGAGCGCTTGTCCTTCGGACTTTGCTGGTTGATGAGTTAACTATGCTACCGCTTACGACAAAAACACCGCTTTCTATGCTTCTATGCTTCTATGTGTTTAAAAAAATAATACCCCAAAAGTCCCTAATTTATCTTTATCCGAACATCCACCGCTTTGATTTCTTCGCCCAAAGCGAATAAGGGATTAATGTCCAATTCTTCAATCTCTGGCGCAGCTTCCACCAAGGCGATTACTCGCAAAATATATTCCACGAATAAATTAATATTTACACCAGGTTTTCTGCGATATCCTTTTAACAATTTAAAACCTTTCAATTTTCCTAATTGGCGCAGGATTTCTTCTTTTCGACAAGGGGACAAAACGGCTTTCACATCCTGAAATATCTCTACAAAAATACCACCCAGACCGAACAAAATTAAATGCCCATATTGTTCTTCTTTTGTCGCACCAATAAATAATTCTAAACCTGATAGCATGGGCTGAATTAGTACGGATTTGGCTCCCTTTATTTTCATTAGTGAATTATAATTCGCCTGAACTTCATCTTCATTTTTTACATCTACAAACACACCTTCAACATCTGTCTTATGCACAGGGCCAACAACTTTCATCACTACTGGAAACCCAATTCGGGCAGCTTCTTTTTTTGCCAATATTATGCTATCTACTTGAATTTCAGTCACTTGTGCTATTCCAATCGCCTTTAACAACTGCGCTACTACACCGACTGATAAAAACCCTTTCGTACTATTATCAATAATTTTACGTACTTCTGACTTATTTATTTTGGGCAATTCCCAATCAGCCAAATGGGGTCTAGACCTTTGATAAACTTGAGCCAAAGCAGTACCCAATCCAACTTCATCTGGAAAGTTAATCTTGCCCGTAGAAGTAAAATAATCAATCTCTTGATGGGCATTAATTACTGAAGGCAACACAGGAAAAATAGGTTTTTTGCACACATCCATTTTAACATTCAACACCTGATAGACATTTTTTACATTAAACAAACCAGGGCTCCCAAAAACGACCACCATCCCATGAATAAATTTCATTTTATGCTCTACATAATCAATGATTATTCCTAGTTGATCGGCGGTGCCTGTCGCCAAAAAATCTATAGGATTTTTAACGGAAGAACCAGCATCCAAATAAGTGCTCAACTCTTGACCTATTTCATCAGGGATATGCGGCACCGTTAATCCACCCTTTTCTAAGGCATCCGTTAATAAAACTGCGGTACCACCCGCATGGGTAATTACGGCAATATTAGGCCCAAGCAATGGGCGATAATTAAAAATAGAAGCCACGGTTATCAATTCATCACGACTACTACAATACACGATACCCGCCTTCCGAAATAAAGCACGCACCACCATATCTGATGATGCCATCGCCCCCGTATGTGAAGAAGCGGCTCTAGAGCCCGCTTCAGTAGCACCTGCTTTAATTGCGGCTATCTGGCATCCTTTGCTGATTAACGATTGGGCATGTTTTAAAAATTTTTGGGGCGCATGAATATCTTCCACATAAATCATGATGATTCGACTGCTGGTTTGCGCATCAAAATCAGCATCCAAATACGCCAAAACATCTTCGACAGAGGTTTGCGCTGCATTTCCAACCGTAAAAATACTTGAAAATCTTAAACCTACGGATACCGCTTTTTCCATAATAAAAACAGCCGTAGAACCCGAACTAGAAATCAATACGCAACCCTCTTTCGATAAATTTGGTATAGGAGTCGTAAAAACCCCATGATAATGCTTGTTGATTATCCCAATGCAATTAGGGCCGATGAGTGTACCCCCTGAATTTTGGACAAGTTGAGCCATTTCTTGCTCAATGACCTTGCCTTCTGGCGTTACTTCTCCAAAACCTGCCGAAATAATAATGAAAGCCTTCACTCCATGCTCTTTGATTAAATACTTGATCGTAGGTAGGCAAAATTTGGCGGGAATCGCTAAAAAAACCAAGTCAAACTTTGGGACTAATTCTATGCTCTTATAACATTTTAAGCCTTGTACTTTATCTTCTTTGGGATTGACGACCGCCAATTCTCCTTGAAAGTCCCCTTGGATAAGATTATATATTAATTTCCCACCAGGCTTATGGATGTTATTGGAGCCACCAACAACGAGTATGCTCTTCGGAGAGATTATATCTGAGTGAATCATTCATGCTAAATTTGAGCGCAACTTACTGAAATTTATTTGATTCAATTAGTGACTTTCGTCAATTTGACTAGAGATTTAGATTTTACTTCTACTTGCGTAAAATAATTTAAAATTTTTGCTTAACCACATAAATCGCTCATTATCAATGAATTATAGCCTGTTAATCCAGCAAATGGTAGGTGCGTCTAGGGGGAGAGTCAATATAGTAGTGTAATTTCCCCAACCAACTAAAGAAGTAATTATTATCAGGTACTTCCTGAATTTTTCTTCTTACTTCGATTTGCCTTTCTATTGATGGTAAACCAATACCTTGTCTGATGCTGTTAATTTTTTGCAATTCTATTGTACTGAAATCAAAAACATACGGCTCATTAGTGCCTTTCATCCAAAAGACAGGATTAATATACACCTGCTGCGCAAGACTTACTCCAGCATATTCTCCGGCCGAAATCAAACCTTCTTCAAAAGCATCATCAAAAATTGATCTTACCTTCTTATTTCGCTCATAAATCGGTGAAAATGAAAAATAGTGTAAATAGGTAATCCCTGCTTCGCTCCATTCTGCACCTACATTCTGTTCGGACGGAAAACCATTTCTTTCTACTAGTTCTATAAACACAGTTGCCAAACTATCCATTTCGGACGAATCCACTTTTAGAACAGGTATTTGACTAAAGTCGATAGCAGGCAGAGAGTCCATTTTCTCATACATCAAGGAATCAGCACGCTCCTTAAACTCACTAGAATTAAGTAGATTAAAAATCTTAGATGCGCTATTATTACCTCGCACTAATAAGGCATAAGATAAGCTTCGAAATGCTTGGCTCAATTCTGTATTTTCAGCTGACGTCATATACACATCTTCCAGTTCCGTCCACAAGTAGTCGTCATCCCCCAGACAAGGGTCGGGTTGAAAATGGGTGAGCCACGCACCATATTTTAATAATTGCTTTGCAGCAAAATAACTCATCTCACAATCCCCAATTACTTTTGCTGCTAGATAGGCATTGTAGTATGGTGCAATATATTCTACTTGTCGTTGGGCGAATGCTTGGCGGTATAATTGAACGGCCAAAGCAGGATTACTATCCAAAATGGCAAAATCCGCTTGATTAATCAAATGGTTAAAAGACAAAATTCCGTTACTCTCCTTTTGGGGGGCTTCTTCTTGTATGACTATTTTTTTTGATGGATTACATCCCATCAATACTAATATTGATAATATTCCTAAT
>CAYTLX010000284.1:0-3515 GCA_964438645.1 uncultured Saprospiraceae bacterium
ACGCATCTCCACTTCTTCTGCCACTATTTCTGTTTGAGCTTCGGGAGCTCGATTATTGGCTTTTTTCGTTTTTGAATAGCAAACTGATAGGCGAGGCAAAAAATCGAACTGCAAAGTTTATTTTTTTTCCGAACCATTGCAACTGAAACTAGCCTAAAATCATTGTTAAAATAGAAGCCTACAGCCTAAAATTTTGTGGAATCTCCATACAAAAAAGCGTATTGACTTTTCGGAGTGGACTCAATATTTCAATTGAACAATCCCAACAATTTTATATTTCAGCTTACCTAGGCATTACAGATATACCCCACCAATCTTTTATTGCGTTCTTCTTCCATAAAAAAAGTGATTTTGTCTAAAAAAACTCGAATATCCCTATAAATTGCTTACTTTTGGCTTCTATTTCGGCTACTAACCTACCGAATTTTCTTTTGTCACAAGGTCTTTCCTTTGACCTGCCAAATTAAATCTTATGAAATTAAAACCAATTTTAACAGTACTCTTGACGGTATTTTATTTTTCGAGCTATGCTCAGACGAATAAAATAAAGTTTGTTGAGTACGATTTGCCTAATGGACTACATGTTATTCTGCATGAAGACCACAAAACACCGATTGTTGCTGTTTCCGTACTTTATCATGTGGGCTCTAAAAATGAAGCCCCCAATCGTACAGGGTTTGCGCACTTTTTCGAACATTTACTGTTTGAAGGATCCGAAAATGTGAAACGTGGTGAATTCGATAAGTACATCGAGAATGCTGGTGGTATGAATAATGCTAATACCTGGTATGATCGTACTTTTTACTACGAAGTATTTCCTTCTAACCAATTGAAATTGGGGCTGTGGTTAGAGTCCGAAAGAATGTTTCATGCGAAAGTAGATAGCGTAGGCATTGAAACGCAGCGTCAAGTGGTCAAGGAAGAGCGTCGCCAACGTATTGACAATCAACCTTATGGTACGGTCTTAGAAGAGACGATGAAGCGTTTGATTGTGAAGCATCCTTATCATCATTCTGTTATTGGTTCCATGGCGGATTTAGATGCAGCCGTAGAGCAAGACTATGTGAATTTTTACAAGACTTATTATGTACCTAATAATGCGGTTCTTTCGGTAGCGGGTGATATAAATATTGCGGAAGCTAAAAAAGAAATTGCTAAGTATTTTTCGACTATTCCGAAAGGAACTCGCAAAATGTATCGACCAAATGTAGTGGAGCCAGCGATGACCAAGGCGATTGTGGATACAGTTTATGATAATATTCAGTTGCCAGCGGTTATTTTGGGGTATCAGTTGCCAGCTCAAGGTACAAAAGATGCGTATGCGGTCGAAATGTTGAATACTTTATTGGCTGGTGGCAATAGCTCTAGATTGAATAAAGCACTAGTGGATGAGCAACAGAAAGCGGTATATATTGGTAGCTTCCCGATGGCGATGGAAGATATGGGCGCGGGGATTGCTTTTGGGATTGCTAATATGGGCGTTAAACTCGATGATTTGTTGGCAAGTATGGATATGGAAATAAAGAAGGTACAAGAGGATTTAATTCCTGAAAGAGAATTTCAAAAATTGAGAAATCAGATGGAAAGTGATTTTGTGCAAGGAAATGAACGTATGGTAGGAATCGCAGAAAATCTAGCTAATTACTATACTTATTTTGGAGATGCTGATTTGATTAATACCGAACTGAATCGCTACTTGGAAGTGACACGCGAAGATATTCGTAGGGTTGCCCAAAAGTATTATAATCCAGATCATCGGGTGGTGCTTTATTATTTGCCAAAGCCCAAAACACCTTAGTCTTGCTTTTTTGCCGAAAGGCAAATGAGCTGAACAAATTCATTAAAATTAAAAAGAAAACAAATGTTTAATAAAATATTTTCGCTTTTGGTTATTGCCGTAATGGTGGGCGCTTGCTCCCCGAAAACGGGTACAATGACACAACAAACCAAGCAGCCAGATCCCGAAGCCTTTCGGAAAAAGGCACCCATGGCAGGCCCAGCGCCTACGATACAACTTGGTGATTATGAGACCTTTACACTAGATAATGGTTTGAAAGTTATTTTGGTAGAATCGCACAATACGCCTGCGGTTTCCTTTAGCTTGAGCATTGATCAGCCTCCTTTTATGGAAGGAGATAAAGCTGGATATTCAGAAATGGCTGGGGACTTATTGGCGACAGGTACAAAGACTAAGTCGAAGGCTCAAATAGATGAAGCGGTGGACTTTATTGGGGCGACCTTGTCGGCTTATTCTAGTGGTATTTATGGTAATAGTTTGACAAAGCATAAAGATGAATTGTTGTCTTTGATGTCTGATGTATTGCTTAATCCTACTTTTTCTGAAAAGGAATTGGCGAAGTTGAAAAAGCAAAAGTTGTCTTCTCTTCAGCAGGAAAAAGATAATCCAGATGCCATTGCTGCTAATGTCGCAGGTGTGTTGAACTATGGTAAAAATCACCCTTACGGGGAAATCGTTTCCGAAAAAACGGTAGAGAATATTACTCGTCAAGATTGTGTCAATTTTTATCATACTTACTTTAAGCCCAATATTTCTTATTTGGTGGTCACTGGTGATATTACCTTAAAGCAGCTAAAGCCTTTGGCTGAAAAATATTTTGGTAGCTGGAAAAAAGGAGATGTACCCACTATGGATATGCCCAAAATCACCTATCCTGATAAGTCCATGATTGCTTTTGTCAATAAACCTGGCGCCGTGCAATCTAATATCAAAATTACTTATCCACTAGATATTAAGCCTGATTCGCCTGATAGGATTAAAACTCGTGTGGCGAATGCCTTACTGGGTGGCTTTTTTGGTAGCCGTTTGAATAAGAATTTGAGAGAAGATAAAGCTTATACTTATGGGGCTAGGTCTTCGATTGGAGTAGATCGATATGTCACTTCTTTTAATGCAGGAGCAAGTGTGCGGAATGCAGTAACAGATAGTTCGATTGTGCAGTTTTTGTACGAAATGAATCGAATCATTACTAAAAAGCCAGGCGAAGAAGAGTTGAGCCGTGTTAAGTCTGTATTGGCGGGGCAGTTTGCTCGTTCAATGGAAAGTAAGTCCACCATTGCTCGATTTGCCTTGAGTGTCATGAAGTATAATTTGCCGAAAGACTACTATGCTACTTATTTGAAAAATTTGAGCGCAGTTTCTTCTGATGATGTATTGGCAATGTCTAGAAAATACATTAAGCCTAATCAAGCGTATATCGTGGTCGTAGGTAATCAAGATGATGTGGTCGATAACTTGCGTAAAATTGCCCCCAAAGGCGGTATGCAATACTTTGATAATCAAGGTAATAAGATAGAAGCGCCCAAACGTTCGATCGCAGGAATGTCAGCACAAAAAGTGATTGATAATTACATTCAAGCCATCGGTGGAAAAGAAGCTGTGGCAAAGATTAAGTCCATAAAAACGGTCGCCGAAGGTAGCATTCAAGGGCAGCCCATGAAGATGACTTTTGTGAGTACAGTCAAAGATCAAGCAAAAATGAAAATAGAAGCTGGCG
>CAYTLX010000285.1:0-3512 GCA_964438645.1 uncultured Saprospiraceae bacterium
GGACTGATATTGAATGAAACTAGATTGTTTTTAGTCTTATTGGACAAGAGCATATAATATCGAATCAAACCACTTGAGCCATGAATAATCTGACTATTTGGGAAAAAACTTTTTAAAATCGTCTTTAGCTCGTTGTTGATGTTAAAGAGATAAGATAAGTTCAAATCAATGTCTTCCGTCAACATGATGGATGAATCCATTTTTTGCGCAAGCGTCAAATGATAAGCAGCCAACAAATCACTATCTTGGTGGTTCGTACCAGGCGCAAGCATGGGTGGTTCGAGAGAGAGCCCAATAATTGTTTCTTTATAAGGTAGATGGAGAATTTTTTCAGCCATCAGGATAGTTCGTACTTGTTGAAGGTAGGCAGCCGAATTGGTGTCGGCACTTTCTTGTAGCTGCAAATGAATTTCTTTGAGTGCCATAAGCCGCCCTAAAGGGCTAAGCACAAAAAAAGACAAACTACCTTTGCCAAGAAGCATAAGTAGTTTGTATTTGGTACAATCTCTGTGCGAGAAGTCCGGTTCTAATAGGTCTATTTGGGTCATTCCCAGTTGCCAGAAAGGTTGGCTTTACGACGACTTCCAAATTTTAGACGATTAGTGGGAGAGAATTTTTTATCGTATTTCTTGTATTTGGGGTCTCCATACTCTCCCATAAAATCTCCCCATTTGGTAGAGACTTCGACGACAGGAATGGTAATCCCTTGCTGCTCCACTTTGCCCGCATAAATGTCAAATTTCTTTTTGTTGTCCGTAAAAGGAACCGTTTGTAGGCTTTTGACATCCAAATGAAGCGATGCCAGCGAATCTTTAGCTGCTACATAGATGGTGTCATAGGTTACCTGTGCACCTAAAGCATCACGGTCACCATGTACTTGAACGATTTGAAATCGACCTGTCGTAAGGACATTTTCTAAGTCGGCAAAGTTATCTGCAAACGTGTCCGTAATGGTCCGATAAAGCTTTTGAGCCGTACGAATGTCTTTTAGCTTAGCAACAACCGCATCACTACGCTTGCTATATTGTGTCTTAAATTGTATCGGCTCCTTAATTGTGGAGTACAAAGCATACATTAAGCCCAAGCTTACTAGAAAGAGTAATAAATGAATAACAGTCTTCATATTCAAAACAGATTATTAAGGCGATTAAAGCCTTATAGTTAAAACAATTTTGCAAAATGTGTCAAAGACATAGATGCACAATATCCATACACAGCACAATAATACCACTTATTTTAATAAGCAATAATATAGAATGCCATTTTTTTTTAAAAAAAAGTTAAACACCCTTGCCGATATTGCATTTTCCACGATATACGGCCCCTTCTTGCACCGAAAATTGGCTCGCCGAAATGTCGCCTTCGATGACCGCCGTAGAAGCTAATTGTAGTAAGTTGTTGATGAATAAATTACCAACGACTCTACCATGAATAACTGCTTCTGCTGCATTCAACGTGCCTTCAATCGTGCCCGTTTGCCCCAAAATGACTTTCCCATTTACGGTAACTTCTCCCTTGACACGCCCTTCTAGGCGCAAGTCATTCTCGGTGTCTAAGTTGCCTTCAATTGTCGTACTCGCAATCAAAACAGACACGGCACTAGAAGATGTCGCACTATTTTGGGTTTTATTCGTCGTTTTTGAAGTTGTTTTGTCTTTTGATTTTGATGAGAACATAGAGTTGTTTATTTTTGCGGCAGCAAGATATGAAAAAAAAATTAATGTATAACACTATTTTGGCCATAGAATCATCCTGCGATGATACTTCTGCTGCAATTATCAAGGACGGTGTCGTCCGTAGCAACATTGTTGCTAGCCAAGAAGCCCATCGACTTTACGGTGGAGTTGTGCCAGAAGTTGCGTCTCGGGCGCACCAAAATAACATCGTTCCAGTGGTCAAAAAGGCACTAATTGATGCCCATACTACGGTGAATCAGTTAGATGCGATCGCCTTTACACGCGGTCCAGGCTTGATGGGGTCGTTGATTGTGGGGATTTCTTTTGCGAAAGCACTGGCTCTGAGTCAAGATATACCGGTGATAGCCGTCAATCATTTGCAGGCGCATGTATTATCGGCTTTCGCCAAAAAGCCTTATCCTTCTTTTCCTTTCTTATGTTTGACGGTGTCGGGTGGGCATACGCAGATTGTGTTGGTACGGGCACCTTTAGACATGGAAATTATAGGGCAGTCCATTGATGATGCGGCGGGGGAAGCTTTTGACAAGAGCGGTAAAATGATGGGATTGGAGTATCCCGCAGGCCCGATTATAGATAAGCTTGCGCAAAAAGGTCAACCTATTTTTGAATTTCCCCAACCTAGAATACAAGGCTATAATTATAGTTTTTCGGGTATAAAAACGGCATTTAAGTACTTTTTGAGAGACCAAGTAGCCGAAAATCCAAATTTTATCCAAGAAAATCTCCATGATATAGCGGCGTCGATTCAGCACCGAATTGTCACCATCCTACTCCAAAAACTTAGAAAAGCCGCCCGAAATCTAAAAATCAATCAAATTGCTATCGCTGGCGGTGTCTCTGCCAATACTCACTTGCGTGAAAAATTAACAGAAATGGGTAAAAAGGAGCGTTGGGAAACTTACTTCCCGCCCTTCGAGTATTGTACCGACAATGCGGGCATGATTGCCGTCGCCGCCCAATTCAAATACCAAGAAGGTATATTTACCGATCAATCCGTAGGCCCTTTGGCAAAATGGAAATTCTAAAAAAAAGTACTTACGAGTTATGCTACCGCCCGCGACATGGGGCGTAAGTTGAGCTAAAGAAGCGCAGCGATGTTGAGATGCGAAAGCATCGAATGTCGCTGCGGTAGCAACTCGTAAGTACTTCTAATTACTCGTAAGTACTTAGTTAAGTACTCTATAAAAGTAACTAAAACAACCCGCCAGTAATATCTTTCAACTTATCACCAACGATATTCTTAGCCATATCACCAAGTCCACCGCCCATACCGAGCTTATCCATAAGTCCAGACTCTGTAATTTCGCCGCCGCCGCCAAGGACGCCACTTAGTTTGCCCATGATATTTTCTAGACCAAAACCAGAAATCATCGAAGCGACTCCAGAAGGAAGACCTAGTTTGGACATCATATTGGCCATAAACATCTGCTTGATACCCCCAAAAATAGGATTGCTGCCCATACCGCTTCCGCTGTTGAACATGCCTAGGATACCCGAAATATTGCCGCCAGTCACTTCTTTCATCAATCCTTCTTGGATACTCTCTTGAGCCACAGGCAAAATGGATTTCGCTTGATCGACAGGAATTCCTGCTTTCGCGGCAATATCATTGACTACGTCGCCGCCGAAAGATTCAAATAATTTATCTAACATGTTTAATTTAATTTGTGAGCGTTCGCTCGTGAATAATAATTATCGAACGCAAAGATATAAAAAATAGTATATGGGATTAGGGCGCTACGCCTTGGGTCGCTTTAGGTGCGTTCCTCCGTCACTTTTGGGGTGTTAGGCGAGCACGTCCCGGGCGGTAGCCTC
>CAYTLX010000286.1:0-3512 GCA_964438645.1 uncultured Saprospiraceae bacterium
TAGGTGCCCCCATTTTTAGACAGAAAATAGGCATTTTTGTGTATGTTGAAGCTATATTTTTTGAAGCGTAGCTCGGCTACGTGATAAAAATATGGCAAAAACAGGCGCAAAAAGGGCATTTTATGGCAAAAATTTGTGGTATCTAAACAGTTACTTTTATTTAATTTTATCTAACTCCGCAGCAAAAACAGGGGTTTGCGTCATTTTCTAACGGGTTTCCCAAAAAATCTAAGAAAATTCCAAAAAACTCTCTACATTGTGCAAGCATAATAAACCAATTTCATGGTCATCAACGAAAGAAGTATCCATCGTTATCTCACTTTTTCAATTATTCTAGTCCTGACAATAGGATTATTTGCGGATATCGTAGATTTTGACTCCGCTAAATACGCGTCTATTTCTCTCAAACTCCTAAAAAATAATGACTGGATTCATATACAATATATAAATACTGATTATACCTATCTGCCCCCTTTATTCTTTTGGTTATCGGCTCTAAGCTTCAAACTTTTTGGAATTTCTACCTTCAGCTACAAGCTTTTTGGGGTGATTTTTGCCCTTATGGGAATGTACTCTACTTTTCAGCTAACCAAAATCTATTATGGACAACGGGCAGGAAGAATTGCGGCAATTATCCTAGGCACCACGCTCGGAACCTTTACCCTAACTCTTGATGGGCAAGCAGACACCTTATTATTAGGGACCATTATTTTTGCTATCTGGCAGATTACCGAATACCTAAGAAACCACCAAACCAAAAACTTCCTTCTTGGGCTTATCGGGATATACACAGGTACGCTTGCCCAAGGACTTATTGGCCTACTCATCCCTATTTTGGTTATTGGCAGCAGCTTGGTCTTGCGACAAAAATGGAAAGACCTTTTTAAATGGCGGTGGGTTTTGGGGCTTGTTATGATTGCCTTTTTTCTAACTCCATTGTTTTACGGGCAAGATAAACAACTCAAAAACTCAGAATCTGCTATCTCTGGACTCCATCTCTTTTTCACCCAATCGCATTTGGGGCAACCCCTAAAAATAGCCGAAAGCTTTTTAACTAATTTATGGGCTTTTCTTCCATGGATAATACTGTTCACACTTGCCCTCGTTGACAAGATGACTCATTTTTTGGCGCTGAAAAACAAAAAAAAATCCAAAAAATACCCCGAGCATATTAGTCTAGCTGGCTTGACCATCACCACCCTAGTGCTTATCATCGTGAAGCACCCTAGCTTCTACCTACTAGCCCCTTTTTGCGCAATGCTAACCGCCGCCTATATTGACAAAATAACCCAAAAAAACCAACACTACATTTATATTTCCCAAGCATTCCTAGTTTTCGGGCTTTGGATGCTTTCATTTTTACTTTTATTTTATATATTTACACCTGTTAATATTGTCGTTGCACTCATTAGTATCCTTTTGTTTGTACTGACAGTTTGGAGTTTATTGAAGCTTCCGCAAAAAAAAGCTTTAGTGGTTGCGACAGCTATAGGGTCAATTAGTTTTGGTTTTATCCAAAGCCAACACCTATACCCAAGGCTATCCAACTATCGAAGTGGCATACAAGTAGGAAAATGGCTAAAGGCGCACCCGAAGGAATCCGAACAGTTTTCCAACTTTAGAATACTTTCCAATACGGAAAACTTCTATAGTCGTCAGGTCGTCGATACAAAAAGAAAGCTTAGTCAACTTTCGTCGAAAGACCGCTTTCTATATACGGACAAAGTGGGCTTGACCTTGATTAAGCAAGCAACCATACCCTATTTAGTCTTAAAAGAATATAGTCATTCTAATACATCTATGCTAAACTTAACCTTTATTAACCCAAAGACTAGGGCTAGCGCCTTAAAAAAACGGTATTTAATTGCCATTTATCCGCAAGGAAAATAAAACGTCCCTTTCGGTAAATAATACATTTTTCCCGCAAGGGACTGACTTAAATAATGACAAAATGAGTGAATCTAGATTTTGGTTAAAAAATTTTCCACCAGGAGTGCCTGCAAACGTGGATTCTAGTCAATATGAAAACTTAGTAGAACTCATTGATGAAGCCTTAAAAAAACACGGTTCCAAACCGGCTTTTACCTGTATGGGCAAATCCATCTCGTTTAGTCAATTAGACAAGGACTCTAATAATTTTGGGGCCTATCTTCAATCTCGGGGTCTGGAGCCTGGAGACAAGATTGCCATCATGATGCCCAATTTACTACAATACCCCATTGCACTATTTGGTGCACTACGTGCAGGTCTAACGGTCGTAAATACCAACCCACTTTACACGCCAAGGGAGATGCTTCACCAATTTACCGATAGTGAAGTCAAGGCGATTATTATATTAGACAACTTTGCGGCGAACTTAGAAAAAATCCTTGCGGAAACCCCTATTAAAACCATCATTACAACGAGTATTGGGGAGTTATTAGGCTTTGCCAAAGGGAAGTTGGTCAATTTTGTGGTCAAAACAGTCAAAGGAATGGTACCCAAATACAACCTACCGAACCCTGTTTCTTTTTCGGAAGCCATAAAACAAGGCAAGAAATTTTCTATCAAACCCTTTGACAACCCTAGAGATAGAGTAATCATTCATCAATATACAGGTGGCACGACAGGTATCTCCAAAGGAGCCATGTTGACCAATCATAATTTGATCTCCACCATGCTGCAAATCAAAGCCGTTGTCGCCCCATTTTTACCCAAAGAAAGTATTGTTGGCCTTTGCCCCCTACCCTTGTACCATGTCTTTGCCTTTGCAGTCAATGGCTTAGCCCTTTTTAGTCTTGGAGCTAACAACATCTTAGTGACTAATCCAAGAGACATCAAAAAACTGGTCAATGAGTTTAAAGGCAACAAAATCCAGCTCATGACAGGGGTTAATACCTTATTCAATGCTTTATTGCAGAATAAAAAGTTTAGAGAGATGGACACCAGTGCACTAAATATCACCATTGGTGGCGGCATGGCGGTTCAAACTCCAGTCGCCATTGAATGGGAAGAAGTAACGGGCTGCTATTTGGCGCAAGGATATGGTCTAACGGAAACTTGTGCGATTGTCAGTGTCAATCCATTCACCAAAGAAACGGGCAAACTAGGTACCATTGGACTTCCATTCCCTTCTACAGACATCCGAATCATTGACAAAGAAGGCAATCAACTAGGGCTCAATGAACCTGGAGAAATCCTAGCCAAAGGACCGCAAGTCATGAAAGGCTATTACAAACGTCCCGATGAAACCGCAAAAACCGTTAAAGATGGCTGGCTCTATACAGGAGATATCGGGCAAATTGATGAAGATGGTTTCTTAAAGATTGTGGATCGCAAAAAAGACATGATTTTGGTGTCAGGCTTTAATGTATTTCCCAACGAAATCGAAGACGTGCTGGTCGCACACCCCAAAATTCTAGAAATTGGCGCAATTGGTATTCCTGATGAGCATTCTGGAGAAGTCGTCAAGGTGTTTATCGTAAAAAAAGACAAATCCCTGACGAAAAAAGAAGTAAAGGCTTTTGCGAAAG
>CAYTLX010000287.1:0-3507 GCA_964438645.1 uncultured Saprospiraceae bacterium
CAATTAGTGCCTTATGGGTTAAAAGAAGGGTTTGGGAAACCTTAATTATAGTGCTACCGCCCACGACATTTTTTAAACACATAGAAGCATAGAAGCATAGAAGCATAGAAGCATAGTCCTACCGCCCTTGACACGGTTTCTTAAACCTTGAATAGCTCATGCACAGACCATCAATTTCGGATAAACTCATGCATTCAGACTTCCGTAATCATAAATTTATTATCTTCGCAGCCATATCAAAACTTGATAAATGCTTGAGAAGCGAAAAATAGTCCTTAAAAGACAGAAGCGAAAAAAACGCATCAAACGGATAAAGCGGGCCTTTGTAATTGTTTTTTTATTAATGAATATTGTCGCTTATCTGCACGCTTATAGGTTTACGCATTTTTCTAATGTGCAGGGACTAAGGACGAAAACGCCTACTTCAATGTCGTTATCCGAAAGGCTAAAAAGTATTGTTTTTGGCGTAAGCAATCCTAGACCCGCTAATAAAGAATGGCCTAAAAGATTCTACGAGACCATTTTAATTCATAGTAATAAGACCATCGAGTGTTGGAGTATCCGGCAGTTGCATCCCAAAGGGACGGTTATCCTTTTTCATGGATATGCCAGCGAAAAATCAGCACTATTAAAGCAGGCAGATGTGTTTATGAACTTAGGTTTCAACACATTATTGGTGGATTTTATGGGCTCGGGCGGCTCTGATGGCAATCAAACGACCATCGGCTATTTGGAAGCTGAACAGGTGAAATCTTGTTTTGATAAACTAAGAAAACAGAGAGAAAAAAATATATTTTTGTATGGGTCTTCCATGGGCGCTGTGGCTATCCTAAAAGCGGTCAACGATTATCAATTAAAACCTACTGGAATTATCTTAGAATGTCCTTTTGGAACGATGCGTGAAACCGTGCAAGCTAGGTTTAAAAATATGGGTATTCCTGCTTTTCCAATGGCGGATTTGTTAGTATTTTGGGGTGGAGTGCAGAATGGGTTTTGGGCTTTTAATCATAATCCGATTGAGTATGCCAAAGGAATCCAGTGCCCCACATTGTTGATGTACGGTGAAAAAGATGATAAAGTAAGTCGCTCCGAGATTAATCGAATTTATGATGGCCTTGCGGCAAAAAAGAAATTGGTTACCTTTTCCGAAGCTGGACATGAAAACTATCTAAATGTTGATAAGGCATTGTGGATCAAGGAGATAGCCGCTTTTGTTAAAGGAAATGAGTAAACATAGCAAGCGACTTTGCTCATTCAAAATCCTTAAATCCATCAATCTCCCGACGTTCTTTTTTGGTTGGTCGTCCTTCTCCTTTGCTTCTATATTCGTTTCCTTTTCCTGCAAGGTACCAAGCTTCGTATTTTTGCAATTCTTCTTTAGGCGTAAGCTCTTCGTAACAATCCACGGCTATTTTGGCTCCGACTCTTTTGGCGATGGGTTTGATGACTTTATAGACACGGTTAAAACCTTCTTTTTTAGCGGTAACGATATCGCCTTCGACCAATAAGTAGGAAGGCTTGAGTACTTGTTCGCCGATGGAAACATGGCCTTTTTTGCAGGCAGTGGTAGAAAGGGTTCTGGTCTTAAAGACGCGGATACTCCAAAGCCATTTATCGACTCTTACTTTTGCTGACATGTAGAACTAGGGGATAAGTTTTTGGACTAAGCCAAGAAGGTGTTTTAGCGCCTGTATATCAGGTAATGAGTAGGCCGACTCTTCTATTTCTTCATTGATTTGAGTCAGTCTAGTGGATGAAGCATGATATTCCTTGTGACAGACATAAGAGTAGCTGCCCACCAAGAGAAAGGCGAAGAAAAATAACGGAATGCTCTTTTTGAAGTGGCTTTTCATAATGAAATGGGGTTAATAATGGACAAATATAAACTTTTTTTTGGTCATATGCATACTTTTAAGTCATCAAATTACCCACTAAGGAAGGATTAAAAGCTTTTTGTGGATTGCTGAAACTTAGTAGCGTGTGCAGCTTCCCAAATTTTGCCCAAATACCAACATTCTGCCTGATAAAATAAATATTTTTCAACCATTTTTAAATAATATATCATACCTTTGGCGCTTTGAAAGGGAGTGATTTTTTTTGCTCTATCTTGTTTAACCATACAAAACGCAAACATCATGATTATTGGTGTACCAAAAGAAATAAAAACCAACGAAAATCGCGTGGCTTTGACGCCAGGTGGTGCCTTTGAACTCATTAAGCATGGACACAAAGTCTTTGTACAAAAATCTGCTGGTGTAGGTAGTGGATTTGCAGATACTGAATACAAGCAAGCTGGCGCAAAAATTCTTCCAACCATTGAAGCAGTCTATAAAAAGGCGGAGATGATTATGAAGGTAAAAGAGCCTATTAAGTCGGAGTACAAATTGGCCAAAGAAGGGCAATTGTTGTTTACTTATTTTCATTTTGCTTCTGGCAAGGCTTTGACGACGGCTATGATTAAATCTAAAGCTATTTGCTTGGCTTACGAAACGGTTGAATTGGCCAATAGGTCGTTGCCTTTATTAGTTCCGATGTCCGAAGTGGCTGGTCGTATGGCTATCCAGGAAGGAGCCAAATATCTCGAGAAACCACAAAAAGGACGGGGTATTCTTTTGGGCGGCGTACCAGGCGTTCCGCCAGCCAAAGTGATGGTGTTAGGTGGGGGTATCGTCGGGACTGAAGCCGCTAAAATGGCGGCTGGACTCGGTGCCCAAGTAACGATTTTGGATATTAACCTTGAAAGATTGCGTTATTTGTCTGATGTGATGCCTGCAAATGTTACGACCATGTACTCTAGTGAGTTTAATATTAGAGAAATGATTAAGACCCATGACTTAATCATTGGTGCGGTCTTGATTCCTGGAGCTAAAGCGCCAAAATTAATCACAAAGGACATGCTAAAGACGATGCGTCCAGGTACGGTCTTGGTGGATGTAGCGGTGGATCAAGGCGGATGCTTTGAAACCACGAAGCCGACCACTCATACCAATCCTATTTATATCATTGATGATGTGATTCATTACACGGTAGCTAATATGCCTGGGGCCGTGCCTTATACTTCTACTTTGGCATTGACGAATGCAACACTTCCTTATGCAATTCAATTGGCTAACTTAGGATGGAAAGAAGCTTGCCGTCGTTCAGTGCCATTAAAGAAAGGCTTAAACGTAGTCGATGGCAAAGTCGTTTATCAAGGAGTCGCTGATGCTTGGAATAAGAAAATGGTAGATGTGGACACATTACTCTAATTGTTTAGAAATATAAAAGGTGCAGTCTTTTGGCTGCACCTTTTTTAGTCTGATATTATGAAAAAAGTATTCTTCATTGTTGGCTTATCTATTAGTCAGGCGGTTTTGTTTGCACAAAATGCAGACACGACCTACACGGGTGTTGATACCACTTTAGCTTCCTATAAAATAGGGCAGCAGATTGGCGCTTGGTTCCCGTTTGTGATGTTGACTATTCTTGTGTTGTTGTACATTCGGAGCGCCTATCGCTTTGGGAAAA
>CAYTLX010000288.1:0-3505 GCA_964438645.1 uncultured Saprospiraceae bacterium
TTAACATCCTTCTTCTCCATTATCATCATTGACATTAAATCCAGGCTTACTTTTTACGGGCAAGCCTTCTTTGGCCCAAGCCTTTATTCCACCAGTCAAATTATAAACTTCTTTGAATCCCATTTTTTTCATTGCACGTTGGGCTCTTGCGGCACGCATCCCTGTCCTACAATAAATATAGATAGGTTCATTCTTGTCGAATTGTTGAATTCTATCTTTAAAATCATTAGATTTCCAATTAACTAAGGTAGAATTCGGAATTCGGGCATTTTCATGCTCTTCGATGGTTCTCACATCAATCAACTTCCCCTTCCCTTGTTTAAGGGCTTGATTAAAGGCCGCAGGCTTTAAATCATATTTAGGTGCACTTAATCCACCATTCATCGCCAAGAGAGCGAAGATAACAATATCAACTGCCAAAAACCCGTAAATTAATTTTTTCATATTATTTTCCATTTATTTCAAAAAAGTACCGTGCACGGTCTCCTAAGAATTAGTAGCGCAAAGATATTCAACAAACAACTCCCATCTTGTGACCAGTATCACAAATTTAATCAAAAAATCAATCCAATTTGCACTCTCAAAATGATTATTCATTCCTTTCTGTGATAAAGGGAAATAAAAAACCTTATGACAACATCTAAACAATCCTTTTTTAAGCGTCTGACAAAAAGACAATGGTCTTACTTTTATGCTGGGGTCGTCTTTACGGTTGCCCAAATAATCTTTATATTGGCAACATGGCAACACAAAGTTGCCGTTGGAAAAGTGCCTGGATTATTTCCTATTAGTGTCACCACCGACTTGGGTCGAATGTTTAGGACACTAGAAGTATTTATTAATAATATCTTTGGATTTCATAGTGAGCTTTATGGCAACTATGCTAAAGTTGGAGACCAGATGATACCTAGTGGCGGAGTGTTCACTCCAGGTATCGGCTGGCCAATAGTAGGCATGATACTAGGTGGCTTTTTGGTTACTGTTTTTGAAAAAGAGAGTCGAGCTTGGGCGTACTACTCCAAAAAAGCTTTAATAGTTTCTTTTATTGGCGGTGCATTTTTTAGTTATGGCACCCGTTTAGCAGGTGGCTGCACTTTAACTCACTTGATGGGTGGCGTACCAGTCATGGGTATCCGATCTACTGGTTCTATTATTTTCATGGCCCTTGGTGGAGCAACAGGCTTCTTAATCATGGAAAAACTAGGACTAGCTAACTATTTCAAACATCAGGAGACCTTTGAGTATGTAAGCAATGCAGATGCAGGAGAACAAGCTACTTACAAAAAGGGATACAGTTGGAAGAAAAATCCAGCTTTTTGGGTTGGGCTCACTTTTGCCGCATTATTTGTAGGA
Source organism: uncultured Saprospiraceae bacterium (assembly GCA_964438645.1). GTDB lineage: Bacteria > Bacteroidota > Bacteroidia > Chitinophagales > Saprospiraceae > HyVt-613. The sequence continues at coordinate 1,354 of CAYTLX010000288.1, forward strand.
GCAGCTATCTGGGGCGCACTAGGCAACCCAATATATTTGCAGCATATGAACCCATCAGACGGAGCAATTTTAGATTATGGCGGCTCTCCATCAGATAAAGGCTGGTTATTTGTCATTCTTACCTTATTAGCTGGAACTGTTGCTGGTGTTGCCCTAGCAAAAAGCGGATTTGGCACAGAATGCTCCTTAGTCTCTGTAGAAGTCGCAGGAGCCATGACCAAAGATGATAAGAAATTTGCAAAAATGGGTGTTCCCAAAATTACTCGTACTTTAATGAGAAGCTATAACCCAATCATCGGGGTTACAACCAGCTGGATTTTGCTAACCGCTTTCTTGCTTTTAGCATGGACACTAACAGGTGTATCTCCTGCACTTGGTGCTGGACTCAAAAAAGGATTAACCATTGGAAACTTTCTAGGTGGTTTTTCTCTTGGCTTGGGTGCGGTTACTTTGATTGGCTGTGAGATTCGCTCTTATATGCGTATCGGAATGGGCTATTTGAATACAATGATTGGATTCATCGGATTTGCTGTTGGCTATTTACCTTATACGCTTTTTCCTCATGCCCATAAACACTTATTAAAAGCAACCATGATTTTTGGAGAAGGTGGTGCTTTAGGTGAGTCAAAAGAGTGGTACTCATTAATCTCCGACAATCCAAGCATGCAGAAGTTTATTATGTTCCTTTGGTTACAAGGTCTAATTATACTTTGGGTTTATTTTGTCAAAAAAGGTAGCAAAAATGTTGGTATTACAACAGATGAATTATTGCACCTTAATACTGAAGACATTCAAGTATCCATTGAAGAGATAGCAAATGGAGCAAATGAAATAAATGGAGTCTCCGTGCCAATGACAGTACCAGAAGAATCACTTGTTTAACATTTTGATATCAATCAAGTTTTGTAATGAAGCAGCCAAAATTTATTTTTTGGCTGCTTTTTTGTCTCAATGGTTCAGTCTATTTTTGAGTCAAAAATCAGGTAAAAGTCTAATAACCACTGGATTTTTTCAATTTAATGCAAGGTAGGGCTGAACCACCAATTCCATAGGATTGAGTGCGGCGGTATGAGAAGCGAAAGAACAGCGGTGCCCGCTGATCATTCTACTTCAAATTTTGTTTTAAGCATGGAAATAGATGGAAGCATGAAAATGCTACGTCGTAGATGATTGATTTTTTTGCCGAACCATTGACATTTCAATGGTTCGACAAAAAAAGAGAAGCGATCTAGCCAACTTAACGTAGCTTACCCCCTTGTATTAGGGACGTGACCAGTACGCATCTTGCTTTTCTTCCTTATTAGAATAATTCTTCCTAAACGAGCGAACAAAAACGACCTAATTCAAAAAAGTGGGGACTTTGAGTAATAATGTAAGCCTTGGTTGTCTCAGCCATCAACTTTTGGCCAATACCATCAAAGTGGAACAAGCGCACAGGCGATATCCCGTTAAAACGTTAACCCCGCACCAAAAACTAGCAGCTTATTTCTGAATACTCTCCAAATAGGCCAACAAATCTCCAATTTTTCCTTCTAACGCCTTTTCGTCGTCCAAATTTTCTTTGACTTTTAATTCATCTCCCCAGACGGGCATCTCTCTAGTTCCATGAGTACTCACGTCTTTACGACCATCAATATACTGAGCGACTTCAAGCATAGGAAAGGAGGTAGAATTTCGTCTTGCGCTAATCTTTGTCAAATCAGGTGGCGCTGTCTTTAACTCTTTAGCTAAAGGTCCATCCCCAGTCTTGCCATGACAAGCTTTACAATAACTATCATATAGCTCCTTCCCTCTTGCCGTTCTTTGCTTAAAAGAAGAATCAGACGAAGACTTGCAGGAAGATAAAAACAACGTCAATCCACCTAGAAAGACTAAAGCTAAAAATTGAATGCCTCTTATTTTTCTCATTTTAAAAGCTTTTATTTATAATCCAAATATCAATGGCAAGATAACAAGTACTCCTATTTCATGCTTTGATTAATAAAAAACAATTGTCATCCCCTTGAATGACATTAATTACGAACCAATTTCTAACCTACTTTTTGAATTACCTATCTTGTAGCCCACCAACCTAATTGAAATAAAATATAGCCATCCAAAGCACCTTAGCCTGCCCGATTCCATTCGCGGCCTTGATAAAGACAAAATTACT